>JAAYRS010000201.1 GCA_012518645.1 Bacillota bacterium | reverse complement strand
ACCTCGACGGGAGCGGATACCCTTTTAGGTTGAGCGCACCTGATTTAGAATTAGAAGCGCGCTTAATGGCTGTTGCCGATATCACCCAGTCGCTCTTAGAAGATCGCCCTTACAGAAAAGGCTTGTCCCTGCCTAAAGTTAAGGAAATTTTAGTACATAATGTTCAAGCGGGGCGAATCGATCCTGTTTTGACGGAACTGGCTTTAGATAATCTGGCGGATATTGCGGCCCTAGCTTGAAAAAAACCCCCCGGGAGGGGGTTTTTTCATCCTATCCCTTTTTTAACAATTTGGGAGAAAGCGTTCTTCAAATCTTCCAATCGCTGTAAAGCCCGGTTTTGGGCGGAATCGGCGACCTCCAAATAAAGTTTCATTTTTGGTTCTGTGCCCGAGGGGCGCAGGGTGATCTTACTATTTTTTTCTGTAATCCACTGCAAAGCGCGTTCTTGGGGAAAATCAAGGACACTTTCCTTGGCGGTCCGCAGATCCAAGCTTTTGGATCGATCGTAATCAAGAACTTTGAGAACTTTTTCCGCTCCGATCTTTTCAATCGGGGCCTGCTGCAGTTGACGGATAAATTCTTGAGAACGCTCTGCTTCTCTACTTGTAGAAAAAGAATAAGCCACTTGATCTTGAAGATAATAGCCGTGTTCCTGCATTAATTCTTCTAAGCGATCTTGAAGGCTTAAACCCTTTTTTTGGTAAAAAGCAGCTGCTTGAGCAATTAAAAGACTGGCCAAAACGGCATCTTTATCCCGAATGGCGGTCCCCGCCAAGTAACCGTAGCTTTCTTCAAAACCAAAAAGGAAATGTTTCCCTTCTGCTGCCAATTGGTCCATTAAAGCCCCAATATACTTAAAACCCGTTAGCGTATTATAAACTTCAACTCCATATTTCTCAGCAATGGGTTCAGTCATTTCCGTGGTAACAATGGTCTTAATCACCACCGCTTCTTGTAATTCCCCGGCGGGAAGACGGCTTAAAATAAAGTCCAGCAGCAGGATGCCGATGTGGTTGCCGTCTAAAAGAACCCAGTCCCCTTTCTGGTTTACTGCTGCCCCCATCCGATCCGCATCAGGATCGGTGGCGATAATCAAATCGAAAGGCTGCTTGGCCGCGTATTGAAATCCCAGGCGGAATGATGCCGTTTCTTGGGGGTTGGGAAAACGAACAGTGGGAAAATTCCCATCGGGAATCATCTGTTCGGCAACAGTTTCTATTTTCTTAAATCCAGCCCTTTTTAAGACTTCCGGCACAAAACGGGCTCCGGTGCCGTGAAGCGGAGTATATAAAACCCGCAGATTTTCCACTTCACTTCCTGAGGGCGCAATCTCCAGAAGGCTCTTAATATAGGCTTGACAGACTTCTTGCCCCCACCAGCGCCACAGCCCGCTTTTTTCCCCTCGGGGATCCAAAAGCACATCTGCTAGGCTAAGTTCAGACATTTGAGAGCTTATTGCTAAGGCGTCATCGGGTAAAAACTGATTCCCATGCTGATTATAGGCTTTGTACCCGTTGTATTCGGGGGGATTGTGGCTGGCAGTAATAATAATCCCGGCAGCCGCTTGGCAATGACGAACCGCAAAAGAAAGCAGCGGTGTCGGAGCCATCTCAGCAAAAACAAAGACCGGAATTCCGTTGCCTACTAAAACATTGGCCGCCTCCCGGGCAAATTCAGAGGACATATTCCGGGAATCGTAGGAAATAGCCGCCCCCCGGTTGGCAATCCCCTTTGATTTCAAAAAGTTAGCCAAAGCCTGAGTAACCAAACGCACGGTGTAGATATTCATCCGGTTGGATCCGGCGCCAACTGTCCCCCGCAAGCCCCCTGTGCCAAATTCAAGCCAGCGAAAAAAACGATCCTCGATTTCCTCTTGGTTATCCGCCAATTTAGAAAGTTCCGCTTTTGTTCTTTGATCAATCAGCGGATCCCGGAGCCACGCTTGATAGCGCTGCGGCGCATTCATTCCCCCACTTCCTTCCATTTGAGCTATACCCGTTGTTTCTGCACTGAACCAGAAATTCCCTGCCGCTGAAAAATCCCCTTTACTCAGCCCCGCGGCTTTTTTTTCCCAATTTTATTTCAGCAATAATCCAAAGCAGGATGGGGATACCCACCTGAATAACAAAATTATAAGTACTCCAGACTGCGGTGGCTTTTTTATGGATCTCCATGGCGCTTTTATTAAACCACTGGGAACCGGGGATAACTCCCAAAGCTAAAGGTGTTACCAGAAAACGGTAGTCTTTGAAACCCAATCCCCGGGCGAACCCTTTGGAAGCCACTAAAAGGCAGAGGGCAAGTTTGATAAAACTGCCGATACCGGCTACAATACCCGCAGCAATTTCCAACCGGGATAAAAAACGGGCAATATTTATCCGAGAAACCGCGACATGACCGGGAAAATAAGAGCCTACATACTTATCAACCCCCACCACCGCCAGGCTGGTAGAGGAAAACAGCATCAGCAAAAAAGCGGCCACTAAAAAACCGGGGATAAAAATCTGGGCCGGGGATTTTTTACTGACAAAACTATCAAAAGCCCACAGAAAAAGGACGATTTCCAAAAAAGGGAAATTTAAAAGTTGTAAGGCCCCGCGGGCTATGGGGGTGAACCCGTGGTAAAAAAAGGGGAGAAAGTTTTCTAAATTCGCCTCTGTTAAAGTGAGTATAAAGGTGGTAAAAACAACCAAACCCACTATTTTCAAAAGTACTGCGCTTAATCGGGCCAAAACTTCCAGCCCCTCCTTCACGGCCCACCAGGCAAGAATAGTGAAACCAAAGCTAAAAACCGTCTCTGGAGTATTTTCATAAGGGACGGCCACCAGAAACGCTGTAACATGGTCAACAATCCAAGAGCATAAGCGCCAAGCGTAAAAGCCGTAGTATAAGGCCAGGATCCTCATAGGCCACTGCCCAATTATTGCAGCTAGGCCTTCCCACAAAGTTTGTCCGTAGAGTAAAATTCGAAAGCGGGTGTAAACTAAGATTAAAGGAAAAGCGAGAGCAATGGCCACTAAAAATGCAAGCCATAAATCACTGCCTGCCTGCCCAGCCAAGCTGAAGAGGGGGGAATTACCCAGGATAAACAGAATCACTAACGCTATTCCGTGTTGACTGGAAACCACCTCTTTCATCCAAACCGCCCCTCTGTTTCCCGTTTTTTTGAGCTTATAAACAAACTTTAAAACCCCGCAAATATGCAGGCTCAGTCCTTCCGCAACCTGTCCCCAAGAACACGGAGTGCATCCAAAGGAGAAGGCACCGGCAAGTCTCTATTAACTGCAATTAAGACCGAAAGCGCCAAGGCCAGGGCCATAAAAAACAAATAAGTGAACACTTTTTTGAAAGGACGCTCAGTCCAGAGGACCAGCTCCGCCGCAGCCAGAGACAAATAACCTACTACTAGCAAGAGTACCATTTATTCTCTCATCCTCAAAGGTTTGGAAAGTACCCCCGTAGCCACAAGCCTGCCCAGCACCTGCACATCCACCTCTAAATCACTAAAAACCTGCTCCCAATCTTCCTCGTATAAACGCCAAATCTTGGGAATCCTTTGTTTTAGTCGCAATCCAAAACCAAAAATATCGCTTTTAAATTCTGTTTGCGCCTTTGTGATCAGATTTTTAATTTGCCCTTCAATTTCCGCGCCGATCCCCCGCTCCAGCTCAGACAGCACAGCCGGATCCTCAAAATCCGGAGTTAAAGAACCAAGTTCCATCAATTCGACCCCCAACTCAACATCGATCGAGATTTTAGGCCTTTTTTCCTGCTCCACCGCTTTGATCCTGACCTGGTTGGATCTAATTACATAAGTAATTTTTCCTTTTTCACTGTCCCCTTCCCATTCTACAACCAAGGGGCCCCGATCAGTCTTTCCTTTTAGAAGGGAGTAAATTCGAGTTTCTTCACCGTCTAGGAAACCCACCATTTGCCCTTGCCGAAAAGCGGCACTCCCTTCCAAAACGGGAATTTGATCGGGACCTTCCCCCAACAAACGGATCGTAGGCAGGACCGCGGAGATGCCGTCCATCTGCAAAGTTTGGCGAAATTCCCAAAGCTTTTGAATAAAGCAAGTGGGAACCCGGCGATGAAATTCCGCGACATTGCGGAGATGATCGCTAATGGAATTGGCGATGGGAGATTTGCTTTTAAAGATGTCCTCAGCACTGCATTCTTTGGCCACGAAAAGCAAAAGCGATGTCCGAAATTCAGGATCCCGAATCGCAAACTCGACAGCTGGCAAAACTTCCCGCCGGGCGACCTCCTCCCCTATAATCAAGACTTGGGCATGGGCCCAAAAAAGCCTGATTCCAGCTTCTTTTTCTAAAGAGCGGGCGGAGGAAAGGAACGTCCTTCCCCCTGTGGTCAGTACCTCCGGGGCGAATTCAGTTTCCTGCACCCCTTCCACTTTAATCACCTCAGCTACCAACTTAAAATCCGGTTCAACCTGGTCAATTCCGATCCCCAGCACAAAATCGATGAATTCAAGTTCCCGGTAATCCCAACATCCCGTTAACAGCAGAAGCAGGCCGCAGAGGACCGCACCAATTCTGTACCTCACAGCTGGGTTCCTCGTAAACGGACCCTATCCCCGGCCCCAATACGCCGGGGCCTCCAAAACATGCGCCACCAGGGCCCTCGAATTAGGGTGTCTTTGAAATCTTGGGAGGTGAAAGATGACAAACTAGTGAGATAAGGAATACCAAAGGAGTGCAGGGAGGATAGGTGGATTAACAAAGCGATAAACCCTAAAAGAAAGCCGTAAAGGCCTAATACTGAGGCCAGCAAGACAAAGAAAAGCCGGAGGAAAACTGTTGTATTGTGCAGCGTAGGAATTACAAAACCGCTTATTCCGGTAATAGCTATAACAATAATCATAGGGGCACTGACTAAATGGGCCATAACCGCTGCCTCACCCAAGACGATGGCCCCAACAATACTGATGGACTGCCCAATGGGCTGGGGCAAACGGACACCCCCTTCCCGCAGGATCTCAAACATCAAGCCTAAAACCACCACTTCCACCGCGGCGGGGAAAGGCACGTCTTTTTGCGAAGCGGAAATGCTGAGCACCAGTTCCGTAGGAATCAAACGAGGATGGAAAGTAATTAAGGATAAATACAAAGCGGGGATGCTTGTGGTCAAAAAGAAGGATAGATAGCGGAGAAAGCGGCTGAAAGACGCCCCGATCCAATGCTTGAAATAGTCTTCATTGGCCTGAAAAGCCTCCATAAAGAGATAAGGCATGGTTAGGGCAAAAGGGGTTCCGTCAACTAAAACCGCAACCCGCCCTTCTAAAAGCTTGGCGGCAACAACATCGGGCCGTTCAGTATTACCCACGGTGGGTAAGGTTGTCTTTACCGAATCACCGATCAATTCTTCTATGTAACCGGATTCTAAGATCCCGTCGATTTTAATCTGCTCAATTCTGCCCCTAACTTCTGCAACGAGCCCGGGATCGGCAACATCTTCCAAGTAGGCCAACACTACCTTGGTCTTGGTCCGTTCGCCTACTTCCAGGCATTTCATTTTTAAGCCGGGGCTTTTCAGTTTTCGGCGCAGGAGCGCTGCGCCGGCACCTACATCCTCCGTAAACCCGACTCGGGGGCCTCGTACCACGCTTTCCGAAACAGGTTCAGAAACCGCCCTTTTCTCCCACCCTTGAGCATCAACTATAATTGCCGCACTGCAGCCATCAACCAGGACCACCGCGGCACCGCTGACAATCTCCTGGGCCAGATTATTCACGCGATCATCTACGTCCACATCGTGTCCATAAATTACATGATGGCTGATATATTTGATCAGGTCTCTGCCCTTCAGTTTAGGCAGAGGATGCCGCATCAAGGGACGAATCACAGAATCACTTAAAAAACAGTGCTCTACCATATTATCAGCATAAATTAAGGCACAAGTAAAATGGGCGGGCTCCGGTGTGGAAAAACGCCGGTAAATAATAAAATCATCGTCTTTTAAGACTTCGTTTTGAAAACGGTTCAAGTTTTCTTCCAATGCCTTGACCAAGGTCGAAACGCCCTTTTCTGCCTTGCGTTTCTGTTCTCGGCCGCGCTTTCGCCAAAAGAACATTAGCCCACCCCTTTGCTGCTTTCCAGTAGTATATCCAGACAAATTCCGATTATGAAAAAAGGCCGGTCAGGATCACCGGCCTTCAAGCGCTTATTTTTCTCTCAGAAAATCTTTTAATGCAATTTCCAAATACGCTGACTGTACTCCTCAATGGTGCGATCGCTGGAAAAATAGCCTGCATTGCCAATATTAACCAAGGCTTTTCTCCACCAAAGGCGAGGCTGCCGATACTCCCGGTTTACTGCACTCTGCACCTGTTTATAAGCGGCGAAATCCTTTAAGACGAAGTAAGGGTCCGCCATCCCCCCTCTTCCGTGCAAAAGGCTTTGGTAAAGTTCTTGGTACAAATGGGGCTCCTCAGAATTAATAAATCCGTTGACCAGCTGGTCTAAAACCTGCTTGAGGTAAGGATCACTAAGATACAACTCGTAAGGGCGGTAGCTGCCGTCACGATAGTATTGGGCGGTTTGGGCCGCGGTAAGGCCGAAAATGAAAATATTTTCCTTCCCTACGGCCTGGGCAATTTCCACGTTGGCGCCGTCTAAAGTACCTACGGTTAAAGCCCCGTTAAGCATAAATTTCATATTGCCGGTACCGGATGCTTCTTTACCGGCAGCAGAAATTTGTTCACTAATATCCGCCGCGGGGATAATTATCTCCGCCAGAGAAACGCAATAGTTTTCTAAAAAAACTACTTTAAGAAGATCGTTAACACCGGGATCATTGTTAATCCGGACCGCGACATCGTTGATCAGTTTAATAATCAACTTAGCCTGGCGGTAGCCCGGCGCGGCTTTGGCGGCAAAAATGAAGGTGCGCGGCTCCAGATCCCAGTGGGGGTTTTCCAGAAGCCGGTTGTAAAGATAGAGAATGTGAAAGACATTGAGCAGCTGCCGTTTGTACTCGTGGAGGCGCTTGATTTGGACATCAAAGATAGAATCAGGATTGACCCTTAAACCATTGCGGTCCCGAATATATTTTGCTAAGGCCAACTTGTTTTCCCAACGAATCCTGGCCAATTCTTGCTGTGTGGCCAGATCCTCTTTATAATTTAAAAGCCCCTCCAGTTTTTGAGGGCTTTTAATCCATCCCGGGCCTATGCGCTCTTTAAGTAACTTACTTAAACCCCGATTCGCTTGAAGTAAAAAGCGCCGGAAAGTAACACCATTGGTAACATTAGTGAATTTCTCCGGATAAAAATCCGCAAATTCCCGAAAAACTTGCTCCCGTAAAATATTGCTGTGGAGTTTGGCAACACCGTTCACGGAAAATGCCCCAACCAAGCAGAGGTGGGCCATTTTAACCTCCTGATTGGCAATAATGGCCAGGCGGGCAATTTTATCCCAATCCCCGGGATAGCGCCGCCATAATTGGGCGCAGAAGCGCTCATTTATTTCATAGACAATGTCCCAGAGCCGGGGCAGTAAATCTTTGAAAATATCCACCGGCCACCGTTCCAAGGCTTCTTCCATGATGGTGTGGTTGGTGTAGGCAAAGCTGTTAGAAGTTATCTTCCAAGCCTCTTCCCAACCAAGTCCTTCCTCATCTAGAAGAATGCGCATTAGTTCCGGGATAGCCAAACCGGGATGGGTATCATTAATATGAATCACAATCCGCTTGGAAAAATCCCCTAGGTTTTCCCCGTGTTTTTTCTTAAAATTACTCACGATACTCTGTATACTGGCCGAAACAAAAAAATACTGCTGTTTTAGGCGCAGTGCTTTCCCTTCCCAGTGGTTGTCCTCGGGATATAGAATTTTGGAGATCACCTCCGCCAGCTCCTTTTCTTCCAAGGCATCCCGATATTTGCCTTGCCCGAAAAGACCCAGATCCAGATGTTTAACGGCACGGGCCGCCCACAACCGCAGGGTGTTCACTAAATTGGATTCGTAACCCAAAATAGGAATCTCATAGGGCACGGCGCGCACCGATTGATACCCTTTATGTTCAAAAATCAAGCGCCCTTCCTCTTTCCGCGGTTCCACAAACCCACCGAATTTAACAATTTCCGCCTCTTCGAAAAGGGCTATTTCCCAACTGTTTCCATTCTCCAGCCAGGGATCAGGTACTTCTACCTGGTATCCATCGACGATCTTTTGCTTAAACAAGCCATATTCGTAACGTATCCCGCACCCCGTGGCCCTCAAACCAAGTGTAGTTAAAGAATCGAGGAAACAGGCCGCCAGGCGGCCTAAGCCTCCATTTCCCAAACCGGGATCCGGTTCTATTTCCTGTATCTCTGCGTATTCCAGGCCCAGATCAGCACAAACTTCCCGCACAGAATCTTCAATCCCTAAATTAATCAGGTTGTTGCTTAAAGCCCGGCCCAACAAAAACTCCAGGGAAAGGTAGTATACTTCCTTTTCCGGATAGTTCCCGGCTTCCCGGGAATAAGCCCATTTCTCTTTGACCTTATCAGCCGCGACTTGTGAAATCGCCCTATAAATTTGCTCTGGGGAAGCCCCTTGGATAGTCCGGCCGAACATTCTCTGCACTTTTAACTCCAAAGCCGATCGAAACAGCTTTTTTTCCTTTTGCTTGTTTGCCATTAACTTAACCTCTTCCTAACCAGTTCTAACCCTGAGGCAATACAATTTCTCATTCCCCTTAAAAAGAAAGATTCCTTCCCGCAGGATTTTCCCTTTTTACGAGGAGAAAATAGTAATAAGGAAGGAAAAGTTTTTTGAATACTTTATTAGAGCAGCTGTTTTACGCTTTAAAAGCAAAGCAGGGTCTGCCGCAAGTTACATTTGGGAATAATCCGGGTGCTAAAATTTTTACTAACTTACTGGAGCACCCCCGCCCACTCAGCGCTTTAACCCGCTGTCCTCTTCCAGTTTATCAATAGCGTTATAAACGACTGCATAGACTTGAGCTAAAAACCCCGCATCGATCTCGGAGGCCCGGGCGTAAACCCTGCCCTTATAAGTGGTGGAGTATTCTGGCTTTAAGTTGTTTAAGGCCTCCGCCATTAAAGCACTGAGGTGATTCGGCTGTCTCCATCGTTGATCCTTGGTAGGCAGTATCTCCTGAGCCGCCAGCAGTAAAATCTGCGCGGCATCATTGCGTAAAGGTTGCCGTTCCCCTTCGTGGCGGGGTTTTGCTTTTACCCTTAGCATTGCTTTATATGCTTCTGCCATGATTTTGTTAAAAAGAGTCTTTTCCAGAGCTTCCAACTGCCCTAGTTTATAACTTTCCGGTACTTTTTCCGCCCATAAAGGCCTGTAATCCGGTTCCACATTGTTGAGAACCATGGCTTTCATATCATCGAGGCACAAAGGGCAGACACAGGCATCTTTTTCTTCAGAAAGAATTTTTCGCAGGGCCTCTTCAACCGCTTCCTCCCGAAAATTATGGACACTAAAACCATCTAAGCTTAATCTCACGCCTCTGCTCCTTTCCCTGGCCTCAGGCCGGCACCATTAACGCCGTTTGTCCACGAAAAATCCTTCACCCGCATCCCCGCCCCGGCTGTAAGCCCGGCCGGATTCTCTCTTTTTTTGCAGTTCCTTAGCCTGCAGGCGCAGATCTCCCAGGCCCTCCCGGAGGGCCTTCTTCAGTTTTTGGTCTCTGCTTTGGATCCTCGTCCCTATTCTTTGCAGCGATTTTTTAAGCACTTCCACTTCCCGTCCGGATTTAGCTTTTTCCTCTGCCAGCCCGGCTAGCTTTTGATCCAAAACGTCAATCTTTTTGATCAGATCAGCCCTTTTTCCTAAAAGGCCTTCCAGCTTCTGTAGATTGTCCTCCGCCGGAAGTTGGCTTGAGGAAAACTGGGTTGATTCTAAACTAAGCTGCTCCAGTTCCTTAAACAAGGCCAGTTTCTGCTGATAAAGTTGCGAAACCAAAAAATCATCCTCCCTGCAGAGCTGCCAGCTGCTGGTACAACCAGTCGCTTTGGCTATAAAGCTGGCTGAGAACCTGCTCCATTGCGGTGAATTTATCCCAGTAGCTTTGTTCAACCCGCACCAAGCGTTCCTCTAAATCACCGATCCTTGATTCGTAATCCCTAATCTGCCTTCCCAGATAACTTTGGTCATAGGGCATGGTGGCCTTGCCTGCCGTGGAAACAATCCTTTCCATCTGTTGATCCAAGACCGCGGTTAAGCGGCGGGCAATCCCTTGTTCTTGAGTGCTCTCCCCTCTTTTGGCAAAGAGAGCGCTTACTTGTTCAGAATCCTCCTTGAGGGCTGCTTTTAATTTGTCTTCGTCTAAATGAAGTTGGCCGTATTCGTACCAGGCTCCGGTTTTTATCCCCAACTGGGAAAGGTGGCCCAGCCCTTCTACTCCTTCCACGCCGGCACCGAAAGCCAAGCGCATTTCTGTTAAAGCGGCGGATACTAGGTTATCGGAGCGCAAAAGGCCGCTTTTGGCCCGCTCTTCCCAAAGTTCAATTTCCTTTTCCGACATTTCCTCGCGCTGAGCAGGCGTTAAGGGTGGATAATCACGGTAAGCCTCCTCACGCAGGGAAAGATTTAGTTCGCCGACCAATTCGTTGTATAAAGTGACAAACTCCTTAATTTTGTCCGCTACAGCGTCAATGTCCTGGGCCACATCTATTCTGACTACCGTATCACTCGCTTGGTTTAAGGTAAGCGCGGTCCCGTTAAGTTCAAAAACATTGCTCTCCCGCTCCGTTTTTAAACCATTGATTTCCAATAAAGCGTTAGTGCCGGGGGTAAAACTGCTTCCGCGGCCAAAGACTTGTTCAAAAAAGCCCTCATTATCTGCTCCTGCTTCGATCACTGCGTTTTGCCCCGTGGCCTTGGTAGCTAGAGCGACTTGTTTTGTGTGAGGGTCATAATAAGCGTTTAAGCCTAAATTTTTGTTGAGATTAATTTTTTGCAGGATGTTTTCCAGGCTTTCTTCCCTGGAAACGGTGATTTCCTCCATCTCCCCGTCCAGGCCCTGCAATTCAAAACTGGCTGTCTCCAGTTGGGGATTGTCCTCAAAAAATTGGGTTAACCGAGTCTGCACATCAACACCGGCCTCAGTCTGCAAGTATGCTGCAGTGGCCAAGCGGGAAACTCTTATGGTAAAAGTTCCCTCCTGGGAGGAGCCGCCGGCGCTGGCCGAAATCAGATCTTCGCGGCTGGATGAAGCGGTCCGAACCCGGTAGGCCCCTTCCAAGCTCAAATCGAAAGCCATATTGCGCAAACGCAAAAGTTTTGTATTGACATCGCGGTAAGCATCCCGTTTCCATTCCGCTTCAATTTTTTTTTGATAAACCCGATCAACCGGAATCCGTTCCGCCTGCATTAAATCTTTAATCATGTTTTCAGTATCCAACCCAGAAGCTAACCCGGGGATTCTCATGATTGCCACCATCCTTCCATGGACCTTCATTCTCTTTATCGGCAGAAAACGGAACGGCTTTAGTGCCTTGGCGCCGCTTCTGCCTGCCATTCTGTGGGAAACTTTGCCTTTTCGTCGAGGAAAATTCTATTGACAGGAGGTTATCCCCATGTTAGACTAGGGATGGTTGAGACTTTAAATGAAGCGAACAATTATGGCCTCGAGTTCCAAATTATAACGAGCAAGGGTTTATGCTGTTTGCGAAATTTAGGATTTTAACTAGTAAAAAAATTTCTAGGAGGCCATTGAATGACTGGCAAAGTAAAATGGTTTAATGCAGAGAAAGGTTTTGGATTTATTGAGCGTGAAGACGGGGAGGATGTCTTCGTTCATTTCTCCGCAATCCAAGGTACAGGATTTAAATCCCTTAACGAGGGTGAAGAAGTAAGTTTTGAAATTGTTGAAGGGGACCGCGGGCCCCAGGCAGCAAATGTTATTCGTCTTTAATTAACGGTTCTGGTTATAAAGGCCCTATTCGTACCGGATAGGGCCTTTTGTCCGTCAAATTATCAGCCCAGCTGCTTTTCTTTTTTTTCCGTTTCAACCCATTCTAAAACCCAGTTTAATTCGTCGATAGCTTTAGCTAAAGCTTCCCATCTTGATTGATCTGACTCAATAAAGGTCCGCAATCGAACTTGTTCCGATCTAAGCTCATTGATCCGGCCCTGAATTAGCCTGGTCAAAACTTGACATGACATAAATTAACCCCGCCTTTTACTATACATGTTATTCCTCCTAAATTCTATCTGATTGGCTTTTAAATTGCAAGAATCCCTCTTTCTTTGCTTAAAATTGAAGGATTTGGATTCGCTCACGAGAAATGATCTTTAGATAGAGACACGGAGGTATTTTAATGACGCTAAAAATCATTACAGACAGTGCTTGTGATCTTCCCGCAGAAATAGTTGCCCAATATGATTTGGACGTTTTGCCTTTTTTAATTTATATCGATGACCAGGAATACATCGATGGGCATACTATTAACCCGGATCAGGTTTATGAGGCTATCCGCCAAGGCAAAGTGCCTACTACGGCCCAGGTCCCTACGGAAAAACTCTTTCAGACTTTTAAAAAATATGCCGTTCAAGGCCTGCCCTGCCTATATTTAGCCTTTTCCTCGAGACTATCGGGTGCCTGTGATACTGCACGCTGGGTAGCAGCAGAAGTTAAAAAGGAATTCCCCAACTTTGAAATCACCATTTGCGACACCCTCAGCGGATCTTTGGGCCAAGGGCTGATAGTCCTGGAGGCCGCTCAAATGCTGGAAAAAGGCGCCACTAACCAGGAAATAATTGAACGGGCCAAACTTCGTTCCAAGAACAACGTAGAACACGTTTTTTCTGTAGACGACCTTAATTATCTTTATCGGGGCGGGCGGGTCAACTATACCAGTGCTTTTTTGGGAGGAATTTTGAATGTAAAACCCATCTTGCATGTCCGAGACGGCTTGATGATCCCAATTCAAAAAGTACGCGGCACCAATGCAGCCGTAAAACGAATCGTCGAATTGGTTAAAGAGCGCTCACTCGGTAATTTAGAACAAATCATAGCCATTACCCACGCTGATGATTTCGATCTGGCCGCGCAGCTGCAAAAGATGTTAGAGACGGCTTTGGGTTATCAAAATTTTTTGGTTAATATTGTCGGAAGTGTATTAGGCTGCCACATCGGCCTAGGCGGAGTGGCCGCTTTTTTTGTTAATTCTCGGGTGAAAGCTCCAAATTTACCTTGAACAACTTAAAAACGGGACGAATGGGGTGTAGCTGATGGAAAAGAGGTATATGGCAGAACCATACAAAATCAAAATGGTGGAACCAATTGCTGTCACCACTAGGGAACATCGGGAGAAAGCCCTCAAGAAGGCTGGTTACAATACTTTTCTACTGGATTCCCAAGACGTTTATATCGATTTACTTACGGACAGCGGTACTAATGCCATGAGTGACAACCAGTGGGCTGGATTAATGTTAGGAGACGAAGCTTACGCAGGCAGCCGCAACTTTGAACACCTGCAGAAAGCGGTGCGGGAGTTATATGGGTTTAAACACGTAGTACCCACCCACCAAGGGCGGGGAGCAGAAAACATCCTTTCCCAAATCATGATTAAACCCGGTGATTATGTTCCCGGCAATATGTACTTTACTACCACCAGGGCCCATCAAGAGCTAAACGGTGCTATTTTCCGGGATATTATTATCGATGAGGCCCACGATTCTCAATCAGAGCATCCGTTTAAGGGCAATATCGATCTGGAGAAATTAAGAGCCCTGATCGATGAAGTCGGTGCGGAGCGCATTCCCTACATTTGCTTAGCGGTAACGGTAAATTTAGCCGGCGGGCAGCCGGTGGCTTTAAACAACATAAAGGCAGTCTATCAATTAGCCAGGGAGCACAAGATTAAAATCATGATGGACGCCACCCGCTGTGTGGAAAATGCTTGCTTTATTAAACAGCGGGAAAAGGGTTATGAAGAGAAAACAATCAAAGAAATCGTCAGGGAAATGTTCAGCTTCGCCGACGGCTGCACCATGTCCGGCAAAAAGGACGGCTTGGTCAATATTGGCGGGTTTTTGGCCCTAAACGACGATGATTTATATCAAAAGGCCACCAGTTTAGTTGTGGTTTACGAAGGCATGCCCTCCTACGGAGGGATGACGGGGCGGGATATGGAGGCCTTAGCCCGCGGCATGTATGAATCCATGGATTATAACTTTATTACTCACCGCCTGGCCCAGATAGAGTACCTCGGCGACAAATTGGATGCCGCCGGAATTCCAATTGTAAAACCAGTAGGCGGACACGCTATTTTTCTGGACGCCCGCGAATTTTACCCCCAAATCCCTCAAGATGAATTCCCGGCCCAGATGTTGGCGGCCCAGCTCTACCTTCAATCCGGAGTGCGCAGCATGGAACGGGGTATCGTTTCCGCCGGCCGGGACCAAAGAGGTAACCATTACTACCCCAAACTAGAATTGGTGCGCCTTACCATCCCCCGTAGAGTATACACCTACGCCCACCTAGATGTGGTGGCAAATGCCGTGATCGATCTTTACAAAACCCGAGACCAGGTTAAAGGACTGCGTTTTGTTTACGAACCGCCGGTCCTGCGCTTCTTTACGGCCCGGTTTGAACCTCTTCCTTAAGAAAAAATGTAAACAAAGGCCTTTGCTTAGCGCCAAGGCCTTCGTTTTTCGTTTAGAGAAAAATATTGGCGTAGCTGCCGAAAAGATCAAAAAGCATCAAGACGCCCACAACTACTAAAAGAATTCCGGAAACAACCTGGATAACCCGTAAATTTCGTTTAATAAACCCGAAGGTGCCCTGAAGCTGATTCCATAAAAGGGAGGTAAGTAAAAAAGGGATTCCCAGGCCCAGGGAAAAAACAAGAAGCAGGCCCATCCCCTGATATAATGTTCCTGCGTTAGACGCTAAAAGCAGGGCGGTCCCCAAAAAGGCGCCTAAACAAGGCGTCCAACCAAAGGAAAAGGCGGAACCGAATAAAAAGCTGGACCAAAACCGTAAATTTTCCGTCCGCACCCGCCAGGCTTTAGTCCGGTTCAAGAGGCCGAATTTAAACAGACCAAGATAGTTTAAACCAAAGAGAATAACAACCGCACCGCCAACCCTCTGCAGCGGGGTCCGATAACTAGAAATAACACTGCCCAAAGCGGAAGCGGTTGCCCCCAAGAGAATAAAAACAAGACTAAATCCGGCCATAAACCCAAGGGTGTTTACAAGCAGACGGGCCCTGGATTTCCTGCTGAATTCGCCCCCGCCCAAATACATTAAATAGATGGGGATCATCGGCAGAATGCAGGGAGATAGGAAAGCGAAAATACCTTCCAAGAAAATCAAGCCAAAGAGGGACAAAGTCACCTCGGGAAGCGCAACCTGCCCCAGCATTATTGCCTCGCCTCCTCCATCAGGCCCAGCAGCTCTTCTTTAGTGGTAGGGCCCATGATATAACTTGAGAAATAACCTTGCGGGTCTATAATAACGGTTGTTGGCAAAGCGGGCACTCCAAAGATACCCAGGCCCACCTGCCCCTCATCGAACAGATTTGTCATCTCATAATTATTTTGCTCCAAGAACCTTGTACCGCTCTCAACTGTCTCCCTCTGCCCATCAATTTGGTTAAGCAATAAAAGGACTCCCTCCCCTTTAGCTTCTAAGTGATCGTAAAGCTGCTGCAGTTCGCCCATTTCACTGCGGCAGGGCGGGCACCAGCTGGCCCAGAAGTTAAGGACCACAACTTGGCCTTCATAATCAGAAAGGCTGATCTGCCCGTCCCGGGCAGAAGGCAAAGTGAAATCGGGGACAAGAGGCCTTTCCTCCGCCGCGGCCGGCGAAAGATGCCCGGCTCCGAGCAAAGAGATAATTATAACTAACAAAAACGAGTACCAGAGAAGCCTTTTCATCAAAGCAAACCCCCTTTTTCTAAGTATACCCGGCGGGGGAATCCCAATCAAGATTGGGGTTGTATTCACTTTCCCCGCTTGACAAAACTTAGAAGTTGATTCAAGATTAATCTGAACGGCCTTGTCATGGAGGGTGGTTTGATTATGAAGAAAATCTCTTCTATCCTGTTTCATCGTGTCTTCTTCATTGCTCTAGCCTTAGTGGTTCAGGTCGCCGCCCTGATTTTAATGATCGGCCGCTTCAGCAATTATTTTCCCGAGCTGTACGGGTTAACGACGGCTCTTAGCGCCGTTGCTGTTTTGGCCATTGCCAGCGGCACCAATAAACCCACTTATAAAATAGCTTGGATGATCCCAATTGTCTTCTTCCCCATTTTCGGCATGATTTTTTATTTCCTTCTAGGCAGCAACCGCACCAGCAAACGCCTTACTGAAAAAATAAACCAAATTGATCAGCGGACAACCTCTTTCCTGACTGCAAACAAGGCCCTGCTGGAGGAACTATCCAAACACGACAAGCAGGCCGGCCGTCAAGCCCGTTATATTCAGGAACAAGCCGGTTTCCCCCTATACCGCCATAATTTTTCTCAATTCTACCCTTTGGGTGAACTAAAGTTCCTGGAAATGAAAAAGGAACTCAGCAAAGCCCAAAAATATATCTTCATGGAATATTTTATTATTACCAAAGGGGTAATGTGGGACAGCATTCTGGAAATCCTGGCGGAAAAGGCTAAGCAAGGGGTAGATGTACGACTGATTTATGACGATGCCGGCTGCATTCTCACCCTTCCCCACGGCTATGATCGCAAATTAGAGGCTTTGGGTATTAAAACCGCCCGTTTCCATCCTATTGTCCCCGTAATCTCTCCCCGTTTAAATAACCGCGATCACCGTAAACTCACGGTTATTGACGGGCATACCGGTTTTACGGGTGGAATCAACCTTGCCGATGAATATATTAATGCTTTTGAAAAACACGGTCATTGGAAAGACTCGGGGATTCTAATCAAAGGGGAAGCCGTTTGGCCTTTAACCACCATGTTCTTAGCAATGTGGGAATATCTTACGGATACAACCGAAGATTACGAACAATTCCGGCCTGTCCCGCCTGTCCAGGCAGCAGCTTCTGAAAAGGCTTTTATTCAGCCCTTTGGGGACAGCCCCTTCGGCCGGGAAGCTGTTGGGGAAACTGTCTACCTAAACTTAATTAACCGGGCCGAAGATTACATTTATATCAACACGCCCTACTTGATCTTAGAGGGCGAAATGATTACAGCCCTTTGTTTGGCGGCAAAATCGGGGGTTGACGTGCGCATTGTTACCCCCCACATCGCTGACAAACCTTTTGTCCATGCAGTTACCCGCTCCTATTACCAAACCTTGTTGAAAAGCGGGGTTCGAATTTACGAGTATACACCGGGTTTCATGCACTCCAAAACCTTTGTAGCCGATGATAAAGTGGCGGTTGTGGGCACCATCAACCTTGATTACCGCAGCCTCTACCTCCATTTTGAAAACGGAGTCTGGCTCTATAAAACGGAAAGCGTGCTCCAAATCAAGGACGATTTCGTGCAGACTTTAGAGTTTTGTTTAGAAATGACCGTTGATCTTTACTACAATCTCCCCGCTTATAAGAAAATGAAAAGGTCCGTGCTCCGATTATTTGCCCCTCTGCTCTAAATGGGACTAGGGATTGTAAGGGTTTTGTTGAATTGTAACTATAACGATCTTTTTTGGTGGTGATCTTGTGAAAAAATATCGTTTCAGAAGCATCCGCCAACGAATCTTAGCCCTTTTTCTTCTTGCAGCCCTAGTTCTTACTTTTTTGATTATCGCAGCCACCGGATTTTTAACACACCTGCAAATTGAAGATCTGGTGGAAAATAATGCCCGCAGTTTTGTGCAGGCCCACGTCAAAACCGTTTCCTCTTGGCAACGGGAACGGATCCAAGAATTGCGCCAGCTGGCCAACACTCCCCGTTTAAAAACTTTGGATTGGGATTACGTGGAGCCCTACCTTCAGCGGCAGATCCGTGATTTAGACCCCAGCTACCTAATCTTTTTTTTGGCAACCCCTGATGGTAATTACAATACCACTTTACAGCGTTCAGCAGGCAATATCGCTGACCGCAGCTATTTTAGGCCTGTCTTAGCAGGCCAAACAGTGATCTCCGAGCCATTAATCTCCCGTTCCACCGGTGAAAAATCGGTGGTAATCGCGACCCCAATTTGGGATGAAGAGGAATTGGAAACCATTGGTATCTTGGGTCTAACTGTGGGTCTTTCCAAGATTCATGAAAGCCTAAGCGCAACAGAAATAGAACATCCGGATTCTTATGCCTTTATTATCGATCAAGAAGGGGCCTTTCTAACCCATCCCGATCCTCAAGCAATTATGTCCGGTAGAATTCAAGACTATTACCCCCACTGGGATCAAAGGGAAGAACGGGCCCAAGGCTCCTTTGATTTCAGGCTTAACCAAACTAAATTGCGGGCCTTTTTTGCGGAAATCCCTGCTTCCAACGGATGGACAATTGTAATCCTAGTGCCCCTGGAATACATACGGGAACCAGTCAAGCACCTCCTCTTTTACCTGCTGATCATTGCCGCGGGAGGTGTGATTTTAGTCTTTTGGATTGGAGCCTGGTTTTCCGGCGCCATTGCCGAGCCAATTATCGAGTTAAACGAAATTTTTAAACAGGGTTCCGCCGGTGACTTGACCGTCCGGGCCGAGGTCGCTTCCACAGATGAAATTGGCGAGACCCGGGCTTCTTTCAATCGGATGATGGACACAATAGGCACCATGACTTATAACGATCCCCTGACCCGCTTGCCTAATCGGCAATCCTTTTTAGATCACCTCCGCAGCGTTTTAGGACAAAATAGAATCATTATTCTAGCCTTAATCTCCATCCGCGGTTTTACTGAGATAAAAACCCTCTTAGGCCCGGATGTGACCGACCAAGTTTCCAAGCTGGTTGCTCAAACGCTGAAGTCCTTCCCCGCAGCAGAAACTTTAGTAGGCCGCCTAAGCGAAGAGGAGTACGGGCTGATTATCCCCTCCGATCCGGGGGGGATTCTGCGCAATATCGCTAGTTTAGAAGAGCTTTTAAAAAAGCCTTTGGGGCTTAAGGAGGGCCCTTTGGAAATCAAACTGCAAGGCGGCCTAACCATTTCTGAAAACGGGCAGATCGATCCGGAACTTTTTTATCAACAAGTCCAATCCGCCCTCTACCAAGCCAAGCGGGCCGGGGATGACACTCTTAAACTATATGATCCGGAAATCCACTCCGCCCTTAAAGACCGTCTCCGTTTCCAAGCAGAAATCCGCACAGCTTTGGATCGGAAGGAATTCACCCTTTATTACCAGCCCATTGTCGACTTAAAGGCACTACGCGTTGCAGGTAAAGAGGCCTTAATCCGCTGGAAACATCCAGCTAAGGGGCTTTTAATGCCCGCAGAGTTTATTGAAACAGCTGAAGAAAGCAGCTTTATTGGAGAAATAGGTGAATATGTCCTGAGAAAGACTCAAGAACACCACCTGCTTTGGAACAAAAAGGGACAGGATTTGGGTTGGGTGGCAGTAAATATCTCTCCTCTTCATTTTCGCTCCCCCCGGTTTTTAACAACAATCCGCTCAATCTCGGCTTTAGCCAGATCCCGGCTGCATATTGAAATTACGGAAGAAACCATGCTTGCGCCCACGGAAACCGTTTTAAAAAATTTAAAAGGTCTGCAGGAAATGGATATCCCCTTAGCCATTGATGATTTCGGAACAGCTTATTCTTCTTTAGAATACTTAGCTAAATACCCGGTAGGAACCTTAAAAATAGATCGGGCTTTTATAGGATCCTTGGATCGAAATCCGCGGATTGAAGGCTTAGTCCGCTCTATTATTGCCATGGGCCAAAACCTTTCCTTGAAAGTGATCGCCGAAGGGGTGGAGCGGCAGAAGCAATTTCAGCTGCTTACTGCCATGGGCTGCAGCCAGGCTCAAGGCTTTTATTTTCAGGGGCCCATTCCCTGGGAAGAATACCCCCGGGCCGCGGCGGTACTGAACCGGCGTTTGATAAAAACAAGGGGCTAAATGCCCCTTATTTAAAACTAGTCCTTACTTCTTCTTTCCGCCTCGGTTAGCGGCCTTTTTAGGTGCTGCTTTCGGGGCCCGTTTTTTCTCTTCCACGCTATTCCCCCCTTTATACCTATTTGAGGACAGTGGTATTGACGGGGCAGCTTTTGTTAACACTGGAATCAGGCCCTAGCAACACCGCAAATTCCGATCCTCTTTATTGCCATCATAACAAGGCCGGAGTTTTCTGTCTAAGCCTAAAACAGCATACTTTAAGCCAAAAAGCCCCGGCAGGAAGCATTTCTAGGGCTTCTGCTCCACCCAGCTTACCCAGGCTTGATTTTTTGAGGTTACCCCTTTTTCACCTTTAAGCAGGAATCTGGGGCTATAAAGAGTAATCAATCCCTAGAGTTTAAAGCTAAGGAAGGTGTTTGGCGTGAATTTAATTGCTATTGTTACCGATAGCTCGGCAGGTGTGCCCCAGGAAATAGCCCAAAAATTGAATTTGAACATCGTTCCCGTTGGGGTTCAGATTAATAATAAAATTTATCGGGAAGGGATCGATCTTCCAGTAGATGATTTCTACGAGCAGCTTGACAAAACAGGAAATGTCAGTACTTCCCAACCGGCACCTGGAGATTTCTTGAATGTTTATAGGAAAGTGGCGGAAAAAGCTAAGGAAATTATCTCCATCCACGTTACCAGCCTTGGCAGCGGTACTGTTAATGTGGCCAATTTGATAAAAAGACAAATTTCCATACCCGTCAGCGTTATTGATTCGAAAACAGCCAGCATGGCCCAGGGTTTTATGGCTTTAGCCGCAGCAAAAGCGGCCCAGGCCGGGAAAACCCGGGAAGAGATTTTGTCGATTGTAGAGAATGTAAGGAAACAAACCGCAATCTTTGTGGCCGTACCCACTCTTAAATACTTAGCCAGAAGCGGCCGCGTTAGTTCAGTAAAAAATTTAATTGCCAGTGCCCTTTCTCTTAAACCTATTTTAGGTGTAAACAACGGACTGGTTGATGTTATCGAAAAAGTCCGTTCTTACCCTAAAGCCGTTCAGCGCCTGATCACTTTGATCGAAGAACGCTTTGAAGATATAAATTTGAATATCGCGGTTTTGCACACTAATGCCCCTGTCAAAGCGGAAGAATTCAGGGTTAAAATAGAGAAGCGCTTCAAAAACGCCCGTATTTTTGTAACCGAAATAAGTGCTTCCTTAGCAGTGCACGGCGGTCAAGGCATGCTGGGCGTTGCAGCCTATTCCGGCTTAGATTTGGACTAGGGTGATCATAAAAAAAGCCCCTGGGGGCTTTTTTTAATTATGTTTAATCCGCCGGTAAACGGCATCCCATTCCGGTAGCTTCTTTCTGACTGAAATAGGCCGGAAATCCGTCCGCCGTACACAAACGTGGACGGTCTTGCCTTGGACACAAAGGCGGTCTTGGGCATAAATTTCGTAACCGTAAGTAACCCGCAAACCGTCATAAGCATCAACCCAAGTTTTGACAGTTACCTGATCGCCGTAACGAACCGGCTTTAAAAAGGATAATTCCGCTTTGATCACCGGGGAGAGGATCCCCTCCTCGTCCTCCAAACGAAGATAATCAAGGCCGAGGCTGTCCACTAGGGCCGTGCGGCCCAATTCAAACCAGATTAGGTAATTGGCGTGATAGACAACTCCCATTTGATCGGTTTCCGCATAACGTACCTGCAAAGAAGTTTGATAGATTTCCATGGCATGACCTCCTTCGGAAAATTTTTTCAATGTTCCCTCTCCTTATGCAGCTGAGGAAGGACTTTTTCTACAAAGACCTGCACTAGATCAGGATCAAACCGGGTCCCGGCCTCCTCCCTTAGCTTCTTAGAGGCTTCTTGCGGGCCGGACAGCCCCCTTTCCTGAGCAATGTTATCATAGGTATCGGCAATGGCTATTATCCTGGCATAGAAGGGGATTTCGGTGCCCTTAAGCCCCCGGGGAAACCCCTTTCCATCGAAACGTTCGTGGTGTGCTAAAATACCCGCGGCAATTGCTTCCATATCCCGACAGCCGCGCAAAATCCGATAGCCCCACTCCGGATGGCGCTTTAATTCAGCTTCTTCTCTTCTGTTCAAAAGGGGGCCTTTTCTTAAAATAGTAGTGTCTACCGCAATCTTACCAATATCGTGGAGCAAGCCCACTGTGTACAATTCTTCGATCTGTTCCGAGGGCAGCTGCAAAGCTAAGGCCGTCATTTTTCCTAACTCTGCCACTCGGTGGGCATGTTCTTTTTCCCCGGGATTATCGGCAAACAAAATGCTAACCAGCAAATCCACCGCTCGTTTACCGGGCCCCGCCGAAATTTTGTCAGTATACATGGCCTTTTCCGCCGTATTATAAACGGTTTGTATGTTCTGCTCCGGCCTTTCCTTTACCGCCGCCCCCAAGGCTAGGGAGATTTGTTTAGAGCGGACTGCCTCTTTTTTTGCTAATCCCCTTATTTCCCGCAGCAGCTGCCGAGCCTGCTCCCCGGCAGTATTGGGCAGCATTACAGCAAATTCATCTCCCCCCAAACGAGCGACAATGCCGCGCTCGGGGACACTTTTTTCCAAAATGTGGGAAGCCCTGATCAGAAATTGGTCCCCTACTGCATGCCCAAAGGCGTCGTTAATAAATTTGAGGCCGTTTAGATCGGCGACGATAATGCTGAGGGGAAGGAAGTTTTCTTGATCCAGACGGCTCATTTCCCGGGAAAAACCGCGCCTATTATAAGCGCCTGTAAGATGATCCCGAAAACTAAGGAATTCAATTTCCGTTCTCTGCCGCACCGCTTCGGAAATATCCCTGAAAACAACTACGGCACCGCGAAGTTCACCTTGGACATCCCGGATGGGACTGATATTACCGGCCGCGATCAGCCGGGAACCCTCTTTGGAGACCAACTCCATCCCATCGATTCTAATCGCCTTTTCCCCGGAAATTACTTTCTTTAAAAAAGCGCACTCTTTTTTAGGGAAAAGCCGGCAGAAACGCTGGCCCGCGGCTGAACCTCGGTGAAAGCCCAGCAGCCTTTCCCCGGTACGGTTGATCATGGTAATAGTCCCTTCCGAGTTTGTTACTACCACGCCATCGCCCACAGAGAGCAGTGTGATCCGCAATAAATCCTTTTCCCGTAAAAGCCGGGATTCCATTTTCTGCAATTCCTGGTATTGTCTGCTTAATTCGTCTGCGGTCGTACTTAATTCCTGCACAGTAGCTACAAGCTCAGCATTAACGTGATGCAAATCTTCTTGGCTGCGAATTAGGCGAGCGTTAGCCTCCCTTAAATCCTTAGTCCGCACCCTTACCAAGCGCCTTAAAGAAAGGGCCCAAAGAGAAACCACAGCTATCAGCCCGCCCAAGAAAGCGCCGGCCCGATAAGGATGTTTCCGTTCCGGCTTAGATTCTTGGTCCGGAATAAGCCCCAGCCGCTGGGCATAGTTTTGATCAGATCTTTGATCGAATTGTAGAGTATGCGGCCCCCGATCCGATGCCGGGTGCCAACCCCCCGGTTCTTGGTGGACAGCGGGATGTATCCGCGGCTCTTCCGGGGAAGGAGTTCTAATCCCCAAGCGGCCGCTACCGAAGCCGTATCCTTCACCGTGTTCCCGAGTATAATACATTTTCCCGACAACATTTGTTTGGCCTGTTTCCAAGCCTTCTCGCCAAGGGGCCGCCAAACTGATTTTTGCTTCCCGGTCAAGAGCTGATGCCCCGGAAATCCCCAATCCTAGAATGAATGTTGCTGCCAATGAAAAAGTGATCAAAACCCCGCGTTTCAGAACACCACCCCCTAACCCAGCCCCCCGACGCGGTAGATCTTACTTAAGCGTAATTTAGCTTTTTAGAAATTCCTCCGCAAAATGATATAAGAGGCGGACCCCTACTCCTGTTGCACCTTCCCGTAGGTAATCCCGATCTTTATCGGTGAAGGCCGTACCGGCAATATCTAAATGAAGCCATGGTTTCTCTTCTACGAACTCTTCAATAAATAGTCCCGCTGTAATAGTTCCTGCGCCCCTGCCCCCTGTATTTTTTAAGTCAGCCAAGGGTGTTTTGTTTAACTCCCGATATTCGGGAAAACTAGGCAGCTGCCAAATTCTTTCCCCGGATTTGTCCGAGGCCTTCGTCACTTTTTTAAACAGCTCCGCATCGTTGCTTAAAACCGCCGTGGTAGTATTACCCAAAGCGACAATGGCTGCTCCGGTTAAAGTAGCCACGTCAACTATAATTTGGGCCCCTTCTT
>JAAYRS010000200.1 GCA_012518645.1 Bacillota bacterium | reverse complement strand
GGACCCGGAAACCAAAAATAGGCACGATTTCATAATAGCATGGGTAAAGATGTGGAAGACATCACCCACCAAGGCTTGTTCGGATAAAAGAGCCATCCCCAACAAAATATAGCCCATTTGAGCCACGCTGGAATAAGCTAAGCGCCTCTTTAGATTCTTCTGGAGGATTGCGAAAACCGAGCCCAAGAGAATTGTCAGTACTGCCCCTACCAAGAGGAAATTAATCCAACCCACTTCTTCTAAAAAGCGAAACTTGAAAACATTAAAAATAACGCGCAGCAGGCCAAAAGCTCCGATTTTAAGCATGACCCCCGAAAGAAGGGCGCTGGAAGGCGAAGGCGCCACCGGATGAGCCTCCGGAAGCCAGACGTGGAGTGGGAACATTCCCGCTTTAATTCCAAACCCGATTAAAAATCCAAGAAACGCGCCTAAGGCCAAAGGACTGTTCACAGCCAAAAAACCCGCTTCAGTAAAGGCCACTGCCCCCGTAATTTGATAGACTGCCAAGACGCCAAATAAAAAAGCTAAGCCTCCCCCGATCGTCATAATCAGGTAGAGAAAACCTGCTTTCATCGCCTGGGGATCCCCTTCGTGAATTACCAGGACATAGGAGGCGAAAGACATCAGCTCGAAAAATAGGAATAAGGTTACCAGATCGCCTCCTAAAAGTGTCCCTAAAGTAGAACCAAAGGTAATCATGGTAAAAGCATGATAGCGGTTCACGTGAGTGGAAGGCCGCATATAATCAAAAGAATAAACAGTTACTAAAAGCCAAATAGCACTGGCGATGGTCACTAAAATCACACTTAACCAGTCAATACGGAAAGATAGGCCAAAGGGAGGCAGTAATCTTGGGTACGCCAAAACGACAACCCCTTCCCCTCGCAGAAAAGAATATAAATACAAACCTAAAAGCCCAGTTAGTGCAGTGATTGCCAGCACAAGCCTGTCCCGCCAGTGATCGTCCAGCGGTAACCAATAGACAAGCAAACCACCAATTATTGGCGTGAAGATGATTAAAAACGGAAGCATGATGGACCCCCTTAATCCTAGACCTTTTATTCTTTCTTACAATTCGCTATCAAATTGATTTTTCCTGTTAAAGTTGGGATCCAGACTTGGGGAAATTAGACACCGTACGGATTAGGAAGTTCCGTACTTGTTTCCAAATAATCGAGATCAGTATAAATAAAAACCAAAGTGCCTGGGTCCACTTCCGCCAACGGTGCCGGAACCTGCCCTACAATCCGGCTTCCGGAGCCCACCACTTCTACCCTAAACCCGGCACGATCCAAGGCTGCCTGCGCTTCCCCCAAAGCAAGCCCTTCCACATCGGGCACGGCGATCCGTGCCAAACCGCTTTTTTCTTCCTCTTTCTTTTCCACCCCCAAATAAGGCAGAACTTCCGCTGCCAGGCGGGCAAAGGAAGGAGCGGCAATGATCCCGCCGTAGAAGGCCCCCTGCGGTTCCCACAACACTAAAAGGCCCGCCAGCTGGGGATCATCGGAAGGGGCAAAACCGCAAAAGGATGTTACTGTTTTGGAGTGAGAATAGCGGCCATGCTCTACCAGTTGGGCCGTACCCGTTTTTCCGGCCACTAAATAGCCCGGTACATCCGCCCTTTTCCCCGAGCCGTGTTCAATAGCGGAACGCAAGACATAAAGAGTTGTCTGGGCGGCCTCTGTCCCCACCACATGGCGCTGTTCGGGAATATCTGGGGCAAAATTCCCCTCCGGAGTGCAAATTTCTTGGACATAATGGGGGACTGAAAAAATGCCTTCGTTGGCAATAGCTCCAAAGCCTGCTAAAAGCTGAAGCGGGGTCACGGTCAGCCCCTGCCCAAAGCCGATGTTAGCCCAGGTTACCAAGGGGATGGCATCTGAAGGGGGGCGGACCGTACCGGCAGCTTCACCTGGAAAATCCACACCCATTTTGGAGCCCAAATTAAAATCAGTCAGCCCCCGGTAGAACCGCTCCCCGCCCAAATCGATACCTAGTTTGGCGTAGTACGGGTTACAGGAATTTTGCATTGTTTCCACAAAAGATTGCGAACCGTGGCCGCCCCGATTCCAGCATTTAATAGTCCAGCCCGAGACGCGGATGTAGCCGGGATCAAAAAAACCTGAACGCAAAGAGGCCACGCCTTCGTTTAAAGCTATTGCGGCGGTGACTGCTTTAAAAGTGGAACCCGGTTCATAAGTATCTGTCACCGCGATGTTTTTTCTGTTTTCCACAGGATAGCTGCTGAAATCCTCCACATCAAAACTGGGATGAATTGCCGTAGCCAAGATTTCCCCCGTTTTCGGGACGCTGAGCACAATTAAGCCCAGCCGCGAGCCTGTCTCCCGGCAAGCCCTGACAACTTCCTCTTCCGCCATTCTTTGAATAAAGAAATCTAAAGTCAAGATCAAATCGTTGCCCTTACCTCCAGGCAAATACCCCCTAAGCCCATCCTCTAAAGCCCTGCCGTGGGCGTCCCTTTCAAAAATTGCCTGCCCCGGCTGGCCCCGCAAATAGTGATCGTAATAGAGTTCAATTCCTTCCAAACCTTGGTTATCAATGCCGACAAAACCTAGCACTTGGGGGGCAATGGAGCCGTATGGATAGACCCTGGTCGATGTGGGCACCACTCCGATTCCGGGCAAACCAGCCTTGATAACGCGGCGGGCCTCCGCTTCACCCACTTTCTTCTTAATCCATTCCACCGCCGAGCGTTTCTTCAACCGGGAAAGAATCAATTCAGGCTCTAAATCTAAAATTTCCCCTAAAGCCCGGGCAGTCTGATCCGCGTCGTCCACTTCCACTGGAACGGCATAAACTGTAAAGGCGCTGACACTTAAAGCCAAGGGCAGCCCGTTGCGATCATAGATAGCCCCCCGCAACCCCTCCACCGGTATACTTTGCATTCTCTGCTGCAGTGCCCGGCTTTGAAAAAACTCGTTTTTCCAAAGCTGAAGATAACTTAAGCGCACTAAGAAAAAACCGGAGCCAATGATCAGCACCAAAAGAAGGATTAAAATCCTGCGCTGCACTAACGAATCTGTAAACCGGCCCACACTATCACCTGCCCAATCCGCCAATTAATCTAAAAAGACCGTTAAAAATGCGCCTCAGCCAAGAAGCCAAACCAGTACTCTGTCCGGCCACAAGATCCAAACGGGTGAATTCTTGGCCTTGGCGGCGGAGCACCAGTTCGCCTACTTTATCGCCTCTGTCAATGGGCGCCCTAATCGTAGTACTTAACTCGATCTCGGACTTGAAATCAAGGTCAGAAGCGGCCGCGGCAAAGACAGAAAAATCCCGGCCCAAAACCGCATCGATTTCATGCTCAACACCATCGGGGACCAAGACAGAAGTAATTGGTTCATCCTGGGGGATAACAACCCGCAAATTAGTGCAGGCCCATTCCAAAAGCTGTTCGGATTCTTGATTCCGCACATCCCGGGTACGGGCGCCTAAGATCACGGTAATCAGCCGCCGCCCCCGATACATCCGGGAAGTAATCAAAGTATGCCCGGCGGGAGTCGTTGCTCCGGTTTTGCCTCCCTCCACCCCCTCCATTTCTAAAAGAGGATGGCTGTTTACGATTTTCCTATCTTGGGCCGCCAAATAGTATTCCGGAGTGGAAATAATTTGGCGGAATAGGGCGTGCTCTAAGGCCAATTGAAATAATTTAGCCTGATCATAGGCTGTGGAGTAGTTATTGCTAAAAATGGAAAGCAGTCCGGTGCAGTCCGCATAATAAGTATCTTTTAACCCTAATTCTAAGGCTCTTTGATTCATAAGCCGGGTGAAATTCGCCTCAGAACCTGCAATATGTTCAGCAATTGCAACCGCGGCATCATTCGCAGAAACCAGGGCAGTAGCATATAATAATTCTTCCAAACTAAAGCGATCGCCCCTCTTCAGCTTAATTTGAGTGCCCTCGCGGCCGGCCGCCCGAGAGCTGGCGATCACCGTGTCTTCCAAAGAGAGTTGGCTCTTTTCAACTAATTCAATGGTGTAAAGCAGGGTCATAACTTTGGTCATACTAGCGATGGAGCGGCGTTGATTAGCGTTTTTTTGAGCTATTACATAACGGAAATCAGCGTCATAGGCCAAATAGGCCGCTGAGCTCAATTCCGGCAGGGGGGCTAAACCGGCCGCGGCCGCCGCCTGCAAAAAAAAGACTGCAAATAGCGCCAAAATCCATTTCCGGTGCATAATCCTTCCTTCCTTTCCCTTCTTCTTTAGATAAATACGTTCCAGGTTCAGTAATTAGTACATATACTAAAAATGATACCCGGGAGGAGGAAGGCTGTGAAAACAAGGTTTTTCTGGGATCACCAAGATGTTTTCAATAACTACGTCAGCAGGCATCCCCTAGGGGATTTGCTGCAAACAACCTTTTGGGGGCGGTTAAAACAAAGTTCCGATTGGGATTACTACCCTTTAGCCGCCCTAAAGAACGGAGTGATTGAAGGGACCGCCCTCCTGTTGTCCAAAAGGATCTCTGTTCTGCCCGCCTGCCTTTTTTATTCCCCGCGGGGCCCGCTTTTTTCCTCGCCACAGGCCTTTAAGGCCCTCTGTACAGCAGGGAGAAAGCTGGCCGCTGAAAAAGGGGCTTTAGTTTGGAAAATGGATCCGGCCATTGCCGCCAAAGATCCCCTTTGGCCCCAATTGGCTTTAGCCCAAAAGCTACTGCCGGTCTCGACGGGGCTGGATTTTTCCGGGGTCCAACCCCGCTTCGAAATGATTTTGGATATTAAGGCCCGCCCTAAACAGCTTTTAAAAAACATGAAGAGTAAAACACGCTACAATATCCGCTATTCCCAACGAAAGGAAGTAAGGGCTTTTCCCGTTGACCGGCAAGAAGATCTAAGCATTTTTTATAGCCTGCTTGAAGAAACTTCCCAAAGAGACGGTTTTATGATCCGCCCCTTCTCTTACTTCCAGGCCCTTTGGGAGCATTTGATTGCCAACAATGCCGCCCAACTTTTCTTAGCCTACCATCAAAAAACACCCCTGGCGGGGGCAATCGTTTTTCGCCTAGGCACGAAAGTTTGGTATGTCTACGGGGCCTCTTCCTACGAAAATCGGCGGCTGCAGGCACCCCACCTAATCCAATGGGAGATCATCAAGTGGGCCAAGGGGTTAGGCTGCCATACTTATAATTTCCGGGGAGTTTCCGGGGACTTAAACCCAGATAATCCCCTATATGGTCTTTACCGCTTTAAAGAAGGCTTTGGGGCGGAACTGACGGAGTACGTCGGGGAATATGATTTGGCCCTCAGCCGGGGAGGTTATGCCCTATGGCGCAGAGCTTTAGCGGCCCACAATTGGCTCAGGACAAAACAAAGGCGGCTGATCTGAATTTTTCTGCTTGGATCGAGGTAGATTTAAATGCTTTAGAGGAAAATCTGCAAGAAATTGAGAGACATACCCAAGCAACCCTTTGCCCAATTTTAAAAGGGGATGCCTACGGGCACGGTGCACCAGTGGTCAGCGCCTTTTTAGAAAGCAAAGGTTTGCGCCTCTTGGGAGTAAGTGATTTGGATGAAGCACTGGAAATTATCCCCTTTACCTCCGCTAAAATCTTAATGCTGACCCCTCCCCTCCCTTCTCAGATACCGCTAGTCCTTAAACAGAAAATCATTCCCTGTGTGAGCTCATCCCAGCTAATTTCGCAATTGGGCCTTGAAGCGCAAAAACAAAAGCAAACGGTTCCTTTACATCTTAAGATAGATACGGGTTTAGGGCGTTTAGGAGCGGAGTTAGAGGAGGCGGAGGGGTTGGCCCGGTTAATTAAAAAAAACCCCTACCTAAAATTAGAAGGGGTCTTTACGCATTTTACCGCCTCTACAAAAACAGAATTGACCCGGGGGCAGCTGCGAAGATTTTTAGAGATCAAAAATCAGCTGTCCGCAGCAGGCTACTCTGCTTTACTTTGGCACGCCGCTAACAGCGGAGCCTTAGTGTCTTGTGCCCGCTGCCACTTAGATCTGGTCCGCATCGGGACTCTCCTCTATGGGCAAGCCCCTTGTAGTTTGGACCGTTCCTGGAGACTGAAGGACACTTGGAGCTTCCACACCAGGTTAATTCAAATTAAGGAGCTTCCCGCGGGCCGCAGCGTTGGCTACGGCCCCAGCTACCGCACGCGGCGGCCCACAATTGTAGGTATAATCCCGGTTGGCTACCAAGATGGCTTGGAATTAGAACCGAGCACAACTTTACGGCGCCAGCTCAAACAACTTCTGAAGAAAGCCATAGAACAGAAAAAACCGGCCTACCTGCCTGACGGCAGCCCCCTGCCCATCCTGGGCAGGATTGGGATGAGCCTAACCTGCCTCGATTTAAGCAAACATCCCCAACTCCAAATCGGGGCTGAGGTGCTTCTATCCATGCGCCGAACAACGGCCGCTAAAAGCATCCCTAAAGTTTACCTCCAAGACGGGAAGATAAAATGTGTTTACAAAGCCCACCGAATCTTAAATTTGGCAGGTGCTAAACACTGTTTAAGAGGTCTTTTCTAAGCAAAATCTCCTCTTCATTGTGAGTTTTAGCCTGAGCGGCAAAACCTGTTTGATCAACAATGCCGGATTGACCCTCGAATTTCAAATCCCACAAGTTGCCCACCAGCATAGGGTTGATACCCAGGGAAAATATCTTTTTCTTATAAACTGCGGTGTAGGTGCTGTTTAACCAGTCTTTCCTTTGCCAATCATCCCAAGGGCCGTTATTAGCAGAGGGCTGAATTAGGATTTCTGATCCTAAACCCTGGTGCCTTTCCCAGATCTTTTCCTGAAATGCATCCAGGCAAATAGCTATGCCTAAGCGGCCAAAAGGGCTGCGTACAGCACTTGTGTAGTTTAGAGGAGCCGCATTTAAATCCAGGCCATTTTTTTCTTCCATTTCCACTAGGTAAATTTTGTGCTGACGGTAAATTATATCACCGGAAGGGGTAACGACCGGCGAGGTATTATAAACTTTGTTAGTTTCTCCCCACCGTAACGCCGCGGATCCTGCTACTATCCATGCTCCGTACTCTCTAGCCGCCTTTTGAAAAGTGGATAGATAAATTCGCTCCGCTTCTAAAGATTTCACTAAAATTAGGGCCCGCACCCAGGATACTCTTTGGAGCAGTTTTTGATAGCCGATCCTGACAGAATTGGCCTGCACTAAACGGGAAATGGCTTGCGCAAAAGATTTGCTGGACCAGACTCGATCCGGTTCATTGCAGAGCAGACAAAAGGTTCCAATGTGTTCCGGAAATACTACTAAGAGCTGTCCTTTGCCGCTGCGCCGGCGGATTTGTTCCATCAAACCCATAATTTTGGTTTCAAAGGTCTTTTCTGTACGATAATCTTCTGCGGCAAGTTTCATCTGCACACAAGCTATCATAAGCCATCACCTCTTTAAGATCTTTCGCCTTCAAAGCGAATTTTCCTTGCTTAATCAGGCAGATTAGTTTGACAGGGGGAAGGCGAAAGGCTATGATTTAAAGCAAGAAGGAAGGGGATCTGCAGTGCAGGCGGAAGAGAGGGAAAAACTTTTACAGCGTTTAAGGCGTATTGAAGGTCAAGTACGGGGTTTGCAGCGTATGCTATCCGAGGAACAGTATTGCGTGGATATTCTCGTTCAAATTGCCGCGGTGCGGGCGGCCTTAGATCAAGTAGGTTTGGCGGTTTTCCAAAATCACTCCCGCCAATGTATCCAACAAGCTCTTGATGAAGAAAAGGGCCCGGAAGCAATGGAACAGCTAATGCAGGCCCTCAATCGTTTTATTAAATAAGCTTGCCCAAAATTTAAGGAAGTCTTTCTAAGGGATCGATAGTTTGATCCCCTATTTTGATCCGAAAATCCAGGTGAGGCCCTGTCACCAAACCAGTTTTGCCGGACATGGCAACAATTTGGCCTTGTTGAACGGCCTCGCCCGGGCGCACTAAAATCTTGGAATTGTGCCCGTACCAGGTGCTGTAACCGGCCCCGTGATCTAAAACCAGGCCTAAGCCATAATTACCCATAGACCCTGCTTTGGCCACCCGGCCTGCGGCTGCAGCCCGAACCGGCGTCCCCTCCGGCGCCGCGATGTCGATCCCCCCGTGGAAGTGCCGCACTTTACTAAGGGGATGCAGGCGGTAACCATAGCCGGAGCTGATTTTACCCTGTACCGGCCAAATAAAATTACGGGGCCCGGCCGCCACAGCTAGATTCAGGGGGGGAATTTGGATGACCTGTCCGGCTAAAACGCGGTCGGGATTGGCCATCCCGTTGCAGTTAGCAATATTGGCAACTGTGGTTTCATAACGTTTCGCCAACTGGGACAAATTCTCCCCTGCCTGTACAGTATGGGAAATAATGCTCCGGTGCGTCTCGTTTAGGGCTGCCAAAGTCCGGTGCCCTACAAAACCATCAGCCTTTAAGCCAAGCACTGCTTGGACTTCCCTGACTACTGCTTCCGTTTGAACCCCATAAACACCATCCAAAGCCAATTCATATCCTAAATCAACCAATTTTTCTTGTAGGGAATAAACGTCAGCCCCCCGCATTGTAGGGCCTAAAACCCGAAAGTCACCGGAGGCATCCCCCAAAAACGGTGCCACCAAGACTAAAATCACCAAGGATAATCCCAATAAACGGCGCATAGGCTGCCCCTCCCGCTGTCTTTTGCCCTTATTATAAGCGCAGAGCGGGAAAAATATTCTGTATAGTAATCAAGCTTCCAGATTCTCCAAGTATTGATAGGCTTCCATAGCAGCAATACCCCCGTCCCCAGCAGCAGAAACTATCTGCCGTAAAGGCGTGTCGCGGACATCACCGGCTGCAAAAACACCGGGGATAGACGTAGCCATATTTTGCCCTGTAATAATGTAACCTTCCTCGTTCAAAAAAGGCATCCCCTTTAAGAATCCGGTATTGGGGATAAAACCAATGTAAATAAAGACCCCGGTCCCCGGGATTACCCGGGTTGAGCCGTCTTTTACATTCCGGGCTAAGACACCGCTGACCCGCCCGTCCCCCTCTATTTTCTCCACTACCGTGTCCCAAACAAACTTCATTTTAGGGTTAGCAAAGGCCCGTTCTTGGAAAACAGGCAGGGCCCGCAGCTCGTCCCTGCGGTGGATAATCGTTACTGAACTGGCATAACGGGTTAGGAAAAGTCCTTCTTCCACAGCAGAATCTCCGCCGCCCACCACTAAGACATCTTGATGGCGAAAAAAGGCCCCATCACAAGTGGCGCAGTAAGATACTCCTCTTCCGGCCAGTTCCTTTTCACCGGGTACCCCTAAATACCGCGGCTGGCCGCCTGTGGCCAGAATAACCGCCCCGGCTTGAATTTCCTCTCCGCCCACTTCAATAGTTTTGGGCTGCCCTGCTAAATCTGCCTTGTTTACTTCACCCAATTTCCAATCCAAACCCAAAGCCAAAACTTGTTTGTACATATGATCAGATAATTCCGGGCCGGTAACCTTTTCAAAACCCGGATAATTTTCTATTTCTAAAGTATTCTGCATTTGCCCGCCATGGAGGCCTTTTTCAATCACAATAGTCTTTAAGTTGGCCCGAGCCCCGTACAGCCCAGCGGTCAGGCCGGCGGGTCCTCCGCCAATGATTGCCAAATCATACATTTTCATCTCTCCCACATTTATTGAAGATCGAGCCCAGAAGAGATCCAAACCTCTTCGCCCGCCATTAAAATCGCTTCAACCCCCGGCAGGTTCTGCACTAACTGCCGCCCTTTTTCCATACCAAGGATAAAAATCGCGGTAGCCAGGGCGTCGCCGTAGGCTGTATTACTGCTGATTACGGAAACACTGCGCAGACCCGAGGCCGGATATCCTGTTTTCGGATCGAGCAGGTGATGCCAAGATTTTCCGTCTTCTACAAAAAACCTTTGGTAATCGCCCGAGGTAACCACACTCTGTTCTTGAAGAGGCAGCACCCAGCGGATCTCACTGGGCTGATCCGGATCTTGGACCCCGACCCGCCACGGATTTCCGTCCGGCCTGGCCCCGATCACCGCTAAATCGCCGCCGGCGTTAATAATGGCGTGTTTGACACCGTTTGCCCGCAGCATTTTTGCAGTCTGATCCACGATGTAACCTTTGGCAATACCCCCCAAATCCAAAACGGTGCCCACGGGAATGCGCACCCTATTTTCAGCACGATCCAGCCCCACCTGCCTATAATCCACAGTCTTTAAGGCCAACGCCAGCTCGGAGGCTGGAGGCACTTTTGGTTCCTTGCTCCCAAAACCCCACAATTCAATCACAGCCCCAATTGTGGGATCAAAAGCCCCGCCGGAAATTTCAGCCGCCTCTAAAGCTAGGGCCAAAAGATCAGCGAGGGCCTGATCTACCTGGACCCAGGAACCTGCCTGGGCGTTAACTTGAGCTAAGTCGCTGCCCGGAACAAAACGGGATAAGATTCCTTCTAGGCGCTCCATTTCTTGAAAAGAGCGATCTAAAAGCCCCGGATCACCCCCGCCGTCTATCCGGATCTCTACAACAGTATCCATTAAAACCCTGCGGCCCCGGATTGGATCCTCATTGTCTTCAAGGACCGGCTTTTTGTAAAAACGGCAGCCCCCCGCGGCCAAAAGGCCTAAAACGGAGAGTGCCAGGATTATTTTCAGCAGGCGGCTGGAAATATTGGCTTTTCTGTTCACAGAATGCCCCCTTTAACTGGCCGCACCTTTGGTTATTAAAGGCTTCCCTTCCTGCCATTCAATGGTGTTCATGGGGCATACTTCCACACACTTCCGGCAGTTAGTGCATTTCGAATAATCGATATGGGCCAAATTGTTCTCCATATAAATTGCACCGGTTGGGCACACCCGTACACAGCGCTGACAGGCTATACAGCCCACCGAGCAGACCGGCCGGATAAACCGCCCCATCAGCTGTGAGCGGCAGCGGATATGAACGCCCTGCTCCTCATTAACAAGAACGATAATATCCCGGGGGCAAGCAGCGACACAGAGGCCGCATCCTGTGCATTTATCTTCAAAAACCACCGGCAGGTCGTTTTCATCCATAGCCATGGCATCAAAAGGACAGGCGGCCACACAGGTGCCGTAACCTAAACAGCCAAAGGTGCAAGCCTTGTCGCCCCCCTGGGTTGCTTCAGCAATCCGGCAGTCCCGGGGGCCCGTATATTCACCCCGTTTTTTTGCCTCCGCCAGACCGCCTTTGCATAAAACTTGCGCAATTTTCCTCTGAGGGCCTTCCGATTCCACACCCATTATTTCAGCAACCAGTTTGGCCACGCTGGCTCCGCCCACCGGGCAGCCATCGACTAAAGCCTTGCCGGAGGCAACTCCTTCCGCAAAAGCCCGGCACCCTGCAAAGCCGCAGGCACCGCAATTCGCTCCGGGAAGCACCTCTTCTATTTCATCAACGCGGGGATCGCTTTCTACGGCAAACTTCTTGGAAGCTACAGCTAAGCCTAACGCGAACAACCCGCCCATTGTACCCATACTAAGAAGGGAAACAACTGTTGTATTCATTTCAATCCCTCCCTTACTTAAAATTTAGGAAACTAGTCCAGCAAAACCGCTAAACGCTAAAGATAACAGACCGGCAATAATAAAAGCGATCCCCGCACCCTGCAGCGGTTTCGGAATATCGGCGAATTTTAATTCCTCTCGGATTCCCGCCAAAAGAATCAAGGCCAAGGTAAAGCCCAGGCCGCCCCCTAAACCAAAGACAACGGATTCTATAAAAGAATAAGCACCCTGGACCGCCATAATTGCCAACCCCAAAATAGCGCAATTGGTTGTAATCAAAGGCAGGAAAATACCCATAGCCTGATATAAACCGGGGCTGGTTTTATGCAAAAACATCTCCACCAGCTGAACCATGGAAGCAATTACTAAAATAAAGGCCATGTTCTGTAAAAAGGGTAACCCAAAAGGCTCGAGGATAAACCACTGAATCAGCCAAGTTACCGCGGAGGCCACGACCATAACAAATGTTGTAGCCAAACCCATTCCCAACGCTGATTCCACCTGTTTGGAGACCCCTAAAAATGGGCAAATCCCCAGAAAGCGGACAAGAACAAAATTGTTGACTAAAAGCGCACTCAGCAAAATAACGAACAGATTCACGATACCCTCTCCTAACTAGCCTTTTGCCGGGCTGCAATCATATTCATAACGGCCAATAAAATGCCTAAGGTGATAAAGGCACCGGGAGGCAGGGACATAATCCCTAAGGTCGTAGTCCCCTCTTTTAAAAATTGGAAACCAAAGGCAGAGCCGGCACCAAAAATTTCCCTGATTAAACCAAGCAGGGTTAAGGCCCAGGTAAAACCGAGACCCATTCCCAGACCGTCTAAGGCAGAAGCCAGGACAGGTTTTTTGGAAGCAAAAGCCTCAGCCCTTCCCAGCACTATACAGTTAACTACGATCAAGGGAATAAACAAACCTAAGACTTGATGCAAACCTGGAAGATAAGCGTGCATATACAAATCGACGATGGTCACAAAAGTAGCGATAATTATAATATAAGAAGGAATTCGGACCTTATCCGGAATAAGCCTTTTTACTAAACTGATTAAAGCACTGGAACAAACCAAAACAAAGGATGTGGCCAAACCCATGGACAGACCGTTAATTGCACTTGTAGTCACGGCTAAAGTTGGGCAGAGGCCAATCATTATGCGAAATGTGGGGTTTTCTTCCCAGAGACCCCTTATAAAATCTTTACCAAGAGCCATCTTTAGTTCCCCCCTTTATAAGCAGCAGAGGCTTGGTCAAAACCAGAGCGGACAGCTTCGCTCACAGCCCGGCTGGAGACGGTAGCCCCGGAGATACTATCAATATCCTCACCAAGCTGAAGAGGATCTTGGACTGATTTACCTTTAAATTGGTCCCGGAATCCGTCTTCTTCAATCCGCGAGCCCAATCCGGGGGTTTCAGCATGGTCCAAAATTTTCACATTTAAAATTTGATCTGTCTTTTGATCCACTCCAACTAACACCCTGACCGTGCCGCCATAACCGTTGCCCTCACCAACAAAAGCATAACCGATGATTTGCTCCCCGTCAACGCCCTCATAAATTAAGGTAGTACGCTCTTCTTTTTCCCGCATTTCCTTGGGCTCATCCACTACCAAATCATGGGGGCTGACCCGCACAATATTTACTGCTGTGCTCCCGGGCAGGACTTCGTAAACGGAACTTTCCAAAGCCCTGGCGGCATTTTCTTCAATTACTTCACTGGTCACTTCGTACACTTGCGCTAAAATACCGGCGGAAACCATCGCAATTATGGCCAAAACAACAACCATACGCACCGACTCATTCATTAGCCTTCACCCCTTGCCCATAAATTCGAGGCCGCGTCCAACGATTTAAAAGAGGTGTTGCCGCGTTCATCAACAGAATAGCAAAGGTAACCCCTTCCGGATAGCTTCCCCAAATTCTAATCAACATAATAATGAAACCAATTCCGGCCCCAAAAATCCAGCGGCCCCAATTGGTAACAGGCGAAGTAACCAAGTCGGTGGCCATAAAGATCGCTCCAAAGAGCAGGCTTCCGGAAAGTAAGTGAAAAACTGGATCCTGCCCGGTCAAAATGCTGACCGCCACAACCGCTGCAAATATCCCCAGAGGGATCCGGTAATCCAACGTCCCTTTATAAAACAAATAAATCCCGCCCAACAAAATGGCCAAGGCCGAGGTCTCGCCTATAGAGCCGGCTACAGAACCAAAAAACAGATCAGGGATATTACTGCGGGCGGCTCCCAAAGCCAGAGGAGTGGCTGAGCTCACCGCATCAAAAGGGCTATGCCAAACTGTCATCGCCAAGGCAAAAGATGCTGTCAAAAAAGCCCTGCCTACCAAAGCGGGATTAAAAGGATTGTATCCTAAACCGCCAAAAACCTGTTTCCCGATAGCAATGGCAAAAACAGAACCTAAAACCATCATCCAGCTGGGTAAACTGGGAGGAACAATTAAGCCTAATAAAACTCCGGTAACCAAAGCACTGCCGTCCCAGATAGTCAAAGGCTTTTGGCGCACTCTTTGAAAGGTAACTTCTGTAGCCACCGCGGCCCCCGCAGATAGGATTACTAAGCGCAGAGCGTCCAACCTATAAAAATAAACCGCGGCGGCAAATACAGGCAGAAGAGCAACGAGTACATTAAACATAATACTCTGTGTACTATCATCGTCCCTAATATGGGGGGATGGGGTCACAATTAACTTTAATTCTTCCATAACTCAGCCCTCTCCTAACTTGATTTATTCTGAATGGCGGCAATTTCTTGTTTTGCTAAACGGATATATTCCAGCAAAGGCCGTTTGGATGGGCAGATATAGTTGCAGGCCCCACACTCGATGCAGTCCAGGACACCGTATTCCAACGCCTCATCCCACATTTCTTGCAAAGCAAAGGCCTGTAGGCGTAAAGGCATAAGCTGGGCCGGACAAACCTCTACACAACGGGAACACTTAATGCAGGGCATCGCCTCCGGAGCCCTGCTTTCTTCCGGTTCAAAAGCAATCAGGCCCGTTACCGTTTTACAAACAGAGGCTTCCAAATCAAATTGGGCAACCCCCATTAACGGGCCGCCGACAATTACTTTACCAACTTCGTTTTTAAAACCGCCGCAGGCTGCAACAAGATCTTTAAACTGGACTCCGATCGGCGCCAAAAAATTCTTGGGTTCACTAATTGGGCTTCCGCTGACCGTTACTACACGGCTGATTAAAGGTTCTCCATCCCGGACAGC
>JAAYRS010000199.1 GCA_012518645.1 Bacillota bacterium | reverse complement strand
ATTGCCGTAATCTAAAAGCACCCAGTTGTTTCCCCCCCTCCCCTCGTGCCGCAGCAGCTCATATCCTTCATCTTCCATGGCGGCCGTAATACTGCCTACAATGGCGCGGATCTGCACCTGAGAGGAAGCACTGCAAATAACAAAATATTCGGTGTCCACCATAATCTCGGGCATTTTTAATACCTGAATATCTTCAGCTTTTTTGTCATCTGCAGCCAAAGCCGCTATTTTTGCACTTCTTTGGGCACTATCGTTGATCAAATTTCCACACTCCTATCTTTGATCTCAAAATCCTTGCCGATAATTATAGTAACCTCAGATTTGCCGGCCTCTACGGTCTCTATTGACGCCCCTAAATATTCAGCTAAACCTTGAACCCGTTTTTCATCCCAACTGGGAACCACGATTTTAGTTTCAGCAAAATCAAAATGATCAGCATTGCCGAGCGAAACAATATTATAGCCAAAGGCATTTAAAAGATCCGCTACTTCCTGGGCAGCACCGCGACGGCCGTTGCCATTTAAGATTACCAACTGCAGCGGTTCCGGCTTGCCCAAAATCAGGCCGTCCACAACTCGCCTTGCCTTTTTTTCGTTTGGAATCCAATACCAAGCATCCCCAATCACCTGACTGTTACCAGGCAGGACAGCGGTCCGGATTTTCTCCCCCGAGAACTTGGAAGCAGATAGAACAAGGCTTAAGACCTCGTCCCAGGGTAAATTGGTATCCACTACTTTGAAAATTCGGGACATTAACCGCGGCAACTTAGTCAAAGCCGCTGAACTTAAGGTTTTAGCAATCAATGCTTCGAAAAACTGGCGCTGCCGCTCAACGCGGCCATCGTATTGGTTTTCAAAAGGGTCAACCAAGGCTACATCGCCCAATCGATCCCGATAGCGCACATACTGTAAAGCTTTATCGCCGTCTAAGGTCTGCCGCCCCGGGGAAATATGGATCTCCAAATCCTGAGCCTGATCTACATAGTGCATTTCCTTCTTGATATCCATCTCCACGCCGCCTAGAATATCTACCAGTTCCTGAAACCCTTGAAAATCAGTATGCACATAGTAAGGGATCGGAACCTGCAGCAGCTCAGAAACGGCATGCATAGTCATTAGGGGTCCGCCGTGGGCGTAGGTGGCATTTAACCGCTCCCAGCGCTGCCGGGAGGATACCCAAACCCGGGTATCCCTAGGTATGGAAATAATACCGGCTTCGCCTGTTTTGGGATCAACAGAAGCCAGCATAATGGTATCAGCACGAACAGAAGATTCCTGTTTTTCGTCCGTGCCCAAGAATAAAACGCGCAGTTTTCCATCGCGATCAGCGGGCACAGGCCCTTTTCTGACAATCCCCTGTTTGTAGCTATACTGAGCCGCCAAAAACATTAAAATAAGACCAATTACTAAAACAAAAGAATTAGAAATAATCCGCCGGCGGCGATATTTTTTCTTTAAAGCCCGTCTCTTCTCTAACTCTGCCCTCCGCCTTCGGACTTCTTCTGCAGAAAGCATAATTTATCCCCCCCTTCCTACTATAGTCTTTCGCAGCACAGATCCTAAATTGGGGTGCGTTCCCGCCTATAAAGCCAGTGGCGCCTAATATAGTAGTCCACTTGTTGCGGGACCAAGTAGCGGATAGAATGCCCATCCCTTACCCTCTGCCTAATATTCGTAGAAGAAATAGCCATAGCCGGGATCTGGAGAACATAGAACCGCTCCCGATGCTTGGCAATCCAGGCCCGAGTTTCGGCGGGAAGGTCTTCCAACGAAAACCCCGGCCGGGTGGCCGCTATAAAATGGGCGATTTCCAGCAGCTTCTTTGAGTCTTTCCAAGTCATGATTTCGAAAACCGCATCGGCACCTGTAATAAAAAACAACTCGGTCCCTGCCCCGTATTCCTGCCGCAGACATTTCAGACTATCAATGGTGTAACTAATACCCCGGCGATCAATATCAATCCGGGAAACCTCGAAATAGGGGTTGGTCAAGGTGGCCAATACCGTCATCATATAGCGGTGGTTGGCCGGGGTAACCTCTTTTAAATCCTTATGGGGCGGTTGGCCGGAGGGAAGAAATAGGACTTGATCCAAGCCAAACTCACAGCGGGCTCCCTCCGCAGTAACTAAATGACCGAAATGAATTGGATCGAAAGTCCCCCCCATAACGCCTACTCTAGCAATCTTTGCCGCCATAACAGTGCTCCTTACAGCAATCGTATCCGGGGTTCTTCCAATGCTTCCCGGTAGACGATAAAATTTCTTCCTATTTTTTGGACTAAAGCACAGCCTAAAGAGTGAACGATTTCATCAACTACTTCGTCCACAGCGCGGGGACAATTTTTCAAAATGCGGATTTTAATTAGCTCCCGGGCTTCCAAAGCTGCTTCCAACTGGTTAATCAACTCCGGGGAAAGCCCTCCTTTGCCAATTTGAAAAATGGGCTCCAAATCATTGCCCAAACATCGCAAATACGCTCTTTGCTTGCCGGTGATCATTAAAAACCCTCATTCCATGTATTCAAATTCTAATTCGCCAACCCGGACCGTAGCTCCTTCCGGAACCTGCATCTCCGCTAACGTTCGATGCAAACCAATTTTTTCAAAAATACTTTGTAAATAGGAAATGGCCTCAGGATTGTTTAAATCTAAGCGCCGCATTAACCTAGCCAAACCTTCCCCTTCAACCAGATATTCCCCGTTTTCCTGTGAAATCGAAAAATCATCAACCGCTTGATATTCTTCCTCCGGCAGGACAAGTTCTTCCACGGGGTCTGCCACCGGATCTTGTTTTTTTAATTGAGGGATTATTTCGGCAACCCTCCAGAGCAATTTAGAAAGGCCTTCCCCTGTGGCAGCAGATATTGCAAAAAATTCCCGCTGATCCTTCCGTGCTTTTTCTTCTAAAAGTTTCAGGTTTTGACTAGCTTGGGGGAGGTCAATTTTATTAGCCACAACAATTTGTAAACGTGCCCCTAATTCTGGGCTGTACTGAGAAAGTTCCGCCTTAATTTTCTCGTAATCATCCAGGGGATCCCTGCCTTCCACCGCGGCGGCATCGATTACGTGCAAAATTAAGCGGGTGCGCTCGATGTGCTTTAGAAAATCCGTTCCCAGGCCTACGCCTTTATGCGCCCCTTCAACCAAGCCCGGAATGTCCGCTACAACAAAGGATTTCCCCGGTTCCAATCGGACCATCCCTAGTTTCGGGGTGAGGGTGGTGAAGGGGTAAGCAGCTATTTTAGGGCGGGCCGCGGAGGCTGCGGAAAGGATTGTCGATTTTCCCGCATTGGGATAACCTACTAAACCCACATCCGCCAATAATTTTAATTCTAAATCCAGCCAAAGCCCCCTGCCCGGTTCGCCTCTTTCGGCAAAAGCGGGGGCTTGGCGGGTAGGGGTCCTAAAACGGGTATTTCCCCTGCCGCCCCGTCCTCCGGGAAGCACTAAGACCTTTTGTCCCGCTGCAGTTAAATCCAGGAGCGTTTTTCCGGTTTCGCCGTGCTTGACAAGGGTGCCTGAGGGCACTTTAATTACAAGGTCTTGGCCATCCCTCCCGGTTTTATTCTTGGATTGGCCGGACTGGCCACCGGGGGCAATGAATTTCCGCCGATAGCGAAAATCCAATAGGGTTGAAAGGCCCTCATCGACTTCAAAATAAATGCTGCCTCCCCTACCGCCATCTCCACCGGCGGGCCCTCCCGCCGGAATATATTTTTCCCGGCGGAAACGGACCGCCCCGTCACCGCCGTCGCCGGCCTTAACAAAAATTCGTGCCTGATCTATAAACATAGCACTTGCTCCTCCTTAAAACTGCCCAGAGAAAAAAACCCCTTTGCGCCGGGGCACAAAAGGGAATTTTAGCTAAGCAAGAGCGGCCTCGCTAAAAACGCTCACCGCCTTACTTCTTTTTCCGCTTCGCTGGAAGGCGACGTAACCATCGATCAGAGCAAAAAGGGTATCGTCTTTTCCAATGCCGACGTTTAGGCCCGGTTTAATTCTGGTTCCCCGTTGGCGGATAATTATACTCCCAGCAGTCACAAATTGCCCATCATGACTTTTAACACCTAACCGCTGAGCGGCGGAATCCCGTCCGTTTCTAGAGCTCCCCCCGCCCTTTTTTGTGGCGAATAACTGAAGATTCATTTTCACGATAGCACACCTCCTTCACACTGACGTATCGCCCATACTCCGCTTTAATCGCCATGATACCCTCGTAGAGGACTCGCAGCACAATTTGGGCCTGTTCCCATTGGGTTTTTCCCAAATCGGCAGGAAGCGTGCAATAAAGGAAGCCGTCTTTTAGCTCCACTTGGCATTTTATGCTTAACACCTTTTGTAGGCCTAAAAGCGCAGTCTGGCTCAAAGCCGAAATTCCGGCACAAACTATGTCCTCCCCATAAGAGGCATATCCAGTGTGATCTTTTACTTCAAAACCCTTTAGTCCAGTTTTATCTTTTAAAAATCTAATTTTGGTCATCACAAACTCACTGGGTACTAATAGATTTTATCACTAATTTCGTATACGGCTGCCGATGGCCTTGTTTCTTGCGGTAGTTTTTCTTAGCTTTATACTTAAAAACAATAATTTTTTTCTGTTTCCCGTGTTTAACCGCTTTCGCAACTACCTGCGCCCCTTCTACGTAAGGAGCGCCAATCTGTGTTTTTCCATCGGAATTAACTAAAAGGACCTCATTAAAAACAATATCTTCGCCTTCTTCTAAGTTTAGTTTCTCCACATAAACAGTATCACCTTCGGCAACCCGATACTGTTTGCCTCCTGTTTTGATTACAGCATACATTTAGTCCACCTCCTCCCAAAGACTCGCCAAACCCAGGTATGCTGAATTTAATATCCAACAATTTCGGAGCCCAAGGCCCCGTCTGAAAAGAAACCTGTTTTGAGCGGTTTCGACACCCGCGCATCCTAGAGATGAACCCAAGGCATCTACAACAATCATTTTAACATCAGGGCCGGAGCCTGTCAATCCTCGCTCACTAGACGGGCTTGGGCCCCGTCCCGCCCCACTTTAACTATCTCTAATTCTGCTGTGCTGCCCACCAGCGAACTGCACCGCAAACATTTCACAACAAAACCGTTGACTGTAGCCAAACCGTCTTTTTTTCCCTGTTCTGCTTCAATAGTAGCCCTGATCCGATCCCCAACCCGCAAAGGACAGGCTTGTTCTTTCACCCTCTTTTTACTCCCGGAAACTAATTCATATTGATGGCGGGGAAAACATTGATCACTGCGAACATAGACAGTTTTTCCCGTTTCCTGCTCTAAAACTGTAATATGGCCGGTTTTAGCCCCCGTCAATCGGACGCCGACTGCTTGATGACATTTAACCAAAATAGCTTCCACGTCCTCTTCCCGGGCCAATGAATATACTTCCGCGGCAATTTGCAACGCCACGGTTTCGTCGGCGGGAACCCGGCCAATACCCCGGCAGGCCGGGCAGGGAACATCTAAAATATCGGCCAGCAGCTTTTTACTTTTTTGACGGGTTAGCTCCAATAAACCCAATTGAGTAAAACCAAATAAACTGGTCCGGGTTTTATCATCCCCTAGGCTTTGCCTTAATTTATCTGCAACGGCT
>JAAYRS010000198.1 GCA_012518645.1 Bacillota bacterium | reverse complement strand
GCAGTATGTAGCTCTGCTCCGGGATGGAGAACAGGTGAAAATGTCCAAACGGGCGGGTGAATTTGTTACCATGAGGGATTTAATGGATGAAGTGGGAAAAGACGCGGCCCGGTTTTTCTTCCTCAACAGGGGTTTAGAAAGCCATTTAGATTTTGATCTTGATCTGGCAGTGGAGCAATCCAGCGAGAACCCGGTTTTTTATGTCCAGTACGCTCATGCCCGTATTGCCAGCATTTTTCGGCAGGCGCGGAAAATGGGGATTGCCCTCCCTGCCGCTGCAGATGCGGATTTGACTTTATTAAAAGATGAAGCGGAAATTGCTCTTTTAAAGCAGCTGGCGCTTTTGCCCCGGGAGGTTGAAACGGCGGCTTTTCAACGGGAGCCTCACCGGATAGCCCGCTACGCCTTGGATTTAGCTGGCCTTTTCCATTCATTTTATAATCACTGCCGGATTTTGAACGAAGAAGAACAGCTGCGGGGGGCACGGCTTGTTTTAATCCAAGCTGTCCAGACAGTACTCAAAAAAGTTTTAGATCTGCTGGGAGTCTCTGCTCCTGAACAAATGTAAAAGGTGTGATTTGATGGGTTTTGCTCAAAGTTGGCAGGTTTTTGTCCAGGCCTTAAAGACGAGTTACGATAAGCTGGGAAGAGTTATGCTGACTAACTTGCTTTGGTTTGGGGTTGGTTTTGCTCCTTTTTTATTGGTCACTTATCTTCCCTTGAAAAGCGAACTGTTTTTTTTGGCGGGTATTGTGGCGACAATCTTTACTTTAGGAGGGGCAACAGCTGCTTTACACCACGTTATCAATGGGATTATTACCGGGGAGGATAGTTCGGTCAGGGATTTTTGGGCCGGCTTTAAAAAGTTTTTTGGCCGCGGGTCTATCTTGGTCCTTCTGGGAATTCTGGGTTTTTCTCTTCTTTTTTTCAACATCTGGTCTGGTGCGGCCAGTACTAGCAAAATAGTCTTTTTTTTAGTAGGGTTTTGGGTTTGGGGCGTTATTTACTGGTATTCTCTCCTTCAATATGTGTTTCCCCTCTTAACGCAGCAAAATGCTAAGTTGCTTTTGATCCTGAAAAGGGCTGCTTTAATTACCCTGGATAACATCTTAGCCAGTTTTCTTTTGGGGATAGTTAGTTTGATTGTGATTGTCCTTAGTATTATCTTGGCAGCGCCTCTCTTGATTTTTACCGCCAGTTTTTTAGCCCTGCTTCAAAATTATAGCCTAAATGAAATCATGACTAAATATCAAGGGGAGGATTCCGATCCTGACCCTTCTGTGGAAAACAAAGAATAGGGAGGTTGGATAGTGAGTAAGTTTATCTTTGTTACCGGGGGAGTTGTCTCCAGCTTGGGCAAAGGCATTACAGTAGGCTCTTTAGGGAGATTATTAAAAAGTAGGGGTTTGCAGGTCAGCGTTCTTAAGCTAGACCCTTATATCAATTTAGATCCCGGTACCATGAGCCCCTTTCAACACGGAGAGGTTTTTGTCACCGAAGACGGAGGGGAAACAGATCTGGATTTAGGGCATTACGAACGATTTATAGACACCAATCTCACCAAGAAGAGTAATGTAAGCACAGGGCAGATCTATTGGTCTATCCTTTCCAAGGAAAGGAAGGGGGAATATTTAGGCCGCACAGTGCAGGTGATCCCCCACGTTACCAACGAAATTAAGGACCGTATTTTAGCTCTAGCTGAAGAAAGCCGGGCTGATGTAGTCTTGGTGGAAATAGGGGGTACGGTGGGTGATATCGAAAGTTTGCCCTTTTTGGAAGCGATTAGGCAGTTGCGCACTGATATCGGCCGAGAATCTTGTCTTTATATCCATGTTACTTTAATCCCTTATATCAAGGCTGCCCAAGAGTTAAAAACCAAACCAACTCAGCATAGTGTTAAAGAACTGCGCAGTATCGGTATTCAACCGGATGTAATTGTCTGCCGCAGTGAACATGAGCTGAATGAAAAACTGCGCCGGAAGATTGCTCTTTTCTGTGATATCGAAGAAGATGCAGTTATTTCTAATACTGATATGGAAAGTATTTACGAAGTACCCCTTCATTTCGCTCAGTCTAAGTTAGATCAAATAGTACTGGACAAACTAAATCTGCCCCTGGGGAAGGCGGATCTGCGGGAGTGGATCCGGTTAGTGGATTCCATCAAAAATGTTTCCCGGAAAGTCACAGTGGGGATTGTGGGCAAATATGTGTCCTTACCTGACTCTTACCTCAGTGTAGTGGAAGCTCTGCGGCATGCAGGATTCTCACGGGGCGCGGAAATTGAGATCAAATGGATCGAGGCGGAAGAACTGGAAAAAGGTGCCTTGGATCTGCTGGAAGATCTCGGGGGCATTGTGGTTCCTGGAGGATTTGGCGTCCGCGGTGTGGAAGGAAAGATAAGAGCGGTGCAATATGCCCGCCAAGAAAAAATACCGTTTTTCGGTATTGCCCTGGGAATGCAGTGTGCTGTTGTTGAATTTGCCCGTAATGTGGCGGGAATTAAGGATGCGGGAAGTATTGAATTCGATCGGGAATGCCAACCCGTCATTGGATTTATGCCCGGCCAGCCCGAGATCACAGGTCTAGGGGGATCGATGCGGTTAGGGTCTTACCCCTGTGTTTTAAAGCGGGATTCCTTAAGCTATCGGGCTTATCAAAAGGAGATGGTTTACGAAAGGCATCGGCACCGCTATGAATTAAATGATGGTTACCGAGATCTTCTTGTGGATTCCGGTTTGTTTTTAGGAGGTATCTCCCCTGATGGGGGGCTGGTGGAGATTGTGGAGCTGGAGAATCATCCCTGGTTTGTGGGCACCTTGTTTCACCCCGAATTCCAATCAAGGCCTACAAATCCTCATCCTTTATTTGTGGATTTTCTAGGTGCAATACTTTTGCAAAGCGATTAATAACCTTCTTGGAGGTGGTAGTGATGCTTCAGATGAAAGTGAAGGTAGTGGGTGTAGATCAATCAACTATGCTTCCCGTTGTGATTTTAACAGACGATCAGGAGGAACGCTATGTTCCCCTAGTAATTGGCCCGGCGGAGGCTAATGCCATTGCTCTGGTTTTAGAAAAGGTGGAGGTGGCCAGGCCTTTAACTCATGATCTCTTTTTAAATTCCATTCTCGCTTTAGGAGCTAAGGTCGATAAGGCAGTCCTCACGGACATGGCCGACGATGTCTATTACGCTGAATTATACTTGGTCCAGGGGAAAAAGACGATTAAAGTTGACTCTAGGCCCAGCGATGCTATTGCCTTGGCTTTGCGTGCGGGTGTTCCTATCTTTGTTGACGACAAGATTACAACACATGCTCTTGTTTCATCGCCTGACGATGATCCGGAATTAGAGGAGTTTCGCTCCTTTTTAGAAGATTTATCGCCGGATGATTTCCGCAAGGAGAATTAAATTACGAAAGTTTGCATAGCTGTAAATATGAGGGCGCATACTCTTTCTTAGAAAGGGCGTGCGCCATGTTTGTGAATAAGTTTAAAATCTGCTTTTGCTTGCTTTTGTTTTTACTCCCTTTAACAGCTTCTGCCCAAACCGGAGATTCCCAATGGCGTCTAATCCACGGCAATGTCCAGCAGGTGTTGGCTGCAGAAAACAAAATACTCTTGGAGAATGAAGGTGAAAGGAGGATTCTCCAGCTGGAAGCGGATTGCCTGATCCTCCGGCTGGGGAAGGAGGCCTCCTTGGCTTCTTTGCGTCCAATCAGCGGGGAGGATTTTCAAGACGTGCTCTGCTGGGTAAATCCGCAAGGTTTTGTTAGTTTTCTTTTAATAAACTACACAATATTAGAGGAAAAGGGCGTTTTGGTTAATTACGATATATTTGGGAATGTGAAGTAATTCCGAAGGAAAATCCTTTTTGCTGGCGAATAACAAAGCGAGACGGGGGGAATTTGTGGTGCTTGTAGACAGCGAGCGGACCCTGGCTTTGGTTTGTCCTGCTTGCCAAAAGATTCAAAAACATACATTCTCAATGTTTGCCGTTTCCGAGGGGCCCTTCTCTCTGCTTTGCCCTTGCGGATTTTCCCAAGGAAATTTACGCAGGCGGCAGAAAAATTTCATCTTCAACGTTTTCAGCGCTGCCGGGGAGCGGGTTCGCCTCCAACTTAGCCTGCGCCAATTTGCAACGGCCCCTTTGACCAGCATTTTTTCACCTCAAACCGGCCGTGAAATTGGCTTTTTTGGAGAGCATTCTGCTGTAAGCGGCGCTTTAGGAAAGTGGGCAGAAAAGCGAAGCCCTGCGGATCTCGGCGATGTTAATAATCCTGAAATAATGCAGGAAATCTTAGAAACTCTGCAGGATTTAGCAGGAGAACATAAAATTAGATGCGGGTGCGAACGCCCTTCGGTGGGAATTGACGTTTACGCCGACAAAGTGGAATTAGTCTGTTCCTTTTGCGGCAGTGCCGTCTTGATTAGGGCCAGTACTCGCAAACATCAAGAACGCTTGTCCCAGGTGGAAGAAATCGTGATGGAGCCGTCCGAATTTATTTTTCTAGAAGAATGGCTAAAACCTATACCATAATCCGGAGCAAAATATAAAAGGAGGACATAGAAATGTTAGTATCAGGGAACGAACTATTTCAAGCGGCTAAGAAGGGCGGTTACGCAGTCGGGGCATTTAACTTGAACAACATGGAGATTTTGCAGGCAATAATTGAAGCTGCGGAAGAGGAAAATTCCCCTGCCTTTCTCCAAGCCAGCCAGGGCGGAATCAAGTATGCGGGCATAGAATATATTGCGGGCATGGCTAAGGTGGCCGCAGAGGCTAAAGTCCCGATTGCCCTCAACTTAGATCACGGTACTAGCTTTGCCCAGGCCGCTCAGTGCCTGCGGCACGGATTTACCGCTTTAATGATTGACGGATCGCAGCTGCCTTTTGAAGAAAACATTGCCATTACCCAAAAGGTAGTGGAAATGGCCCGGCCTAATAATGTTTCCGTAGAAGCAGAATTGGGGAAAATAGGGGGGACGGAAGATGATATTGTTGTCTCCGAGAGGGAAGCGGCCTTTACCGACCCCCAAGAGGCGAAGGAATTTGTGGATCGGACCGGGACCGATGCCTTAGCAGTAGCAATCGGAACAGCCCACGGTGTTTATAAAGGGGAGCCTAAACTGGATCTGGAACGCTTGGCGGAAATCAACAAATTATTAGATATACCTCTGGTTCTGCACGGGGCTTCCGGGGTGGGCGATGATGCCATCCGGGCAGCGGTCCCCTTGGGGATCTGCAAGATCAATATTGACACCGAACTGCGGATTGCTTTTTCCCGCGCCGTGCAGGACGTTTTAAAGAAAAATCCCAACGAAATCGATCCCCGCAAGATTTTAGGCCCCGCCCGGGAGGCTATGAAAGAAGTTGTCAAAATCAAAATGAGATTGTTTGGTTCCTCCGGTAAAGCCTAAGAATAAAACAGGGGGGAAATCCCCCCTTCTTGCAGTTAAAGGTGGTGAATGTTTGAATATTGCTGAATTAGAGTCAAAAACTGCCCTGGATTTACAAAACACTGCTCGTGAATTGGGCATCACGGGATTTACTAGGTTGCGCAAAAAGGATTTAATTATTGAGATTTTGAAGTATGAGACGACTAAAGAAGGCCTTTTGTTCATTAGTGGTATTTTAGAAATCACCACCGAAGGCTATGGTTTTCTCAGGGTCGAGAATTATACGCCCGGCCCGGATGATGTCTACGTTTCTCCCTCGCAAATCAGGCGCTTTTCCATGGTGACCGGGGATGAAATTCTAGGCCAGGTCCGGCCTCCCAAGGAAGGAGAACGCTATTACGCTTTACTGCGGGTTTTAGCGATTAATCTTTCCGATCCGGAGTTGGCTTCTAAACGCCCTTGTTTTGATGACCTTACCCCCATTTACCCCAACCAGCGCCTTAGCTTGGAAACCACACCAACGAATTACTCCATGCGTTTAATGGACATATTATCTCCATTAGGGTTTGGGCAGCGGGGCTTAATTGTTTCTCCGCCTAAAGCGGGGAAAACGACTATTTTAAAAATGCTGGCCAATGCAATTGCCGAGAATTATCCCGATATTGAAATCATCGTCCTGTTGATTGATGAACGGCCGGAAGAAGTTACGGATATGGAACGCTCGGTCAATGGCGAGGTGATTAGTTCCACCTTCGATTTACCCCCGGAAAACCATGTGCGGGTTTCCGACATAGTCTTGGCCAGGGCGAAAAGCTTGGTTGAATCGGGAAAAGACGTTGTTATTCTTTTAGACAGCATTACTCGTTTAGCCAGAGCCCATAACTTAATTGTCCCGCCCAGCGGCCGTACCCTGTCCGGCGGCGTGGATCCCTCGGCTTTACACCGCCCGAAAAGATTTTTTGGGGCCGCCCGAAAACTGGAGGAACAGGGTAGTTTGACCATTTTAGCCACTGCTTTGGTGGAAACAGGCAGTCGGATGGACGATGTGATTTACGAAGAATTTAAAGGTACGGGGAACATGGAGCTGCACCTGGACCGCAAACTGGCAGAACGAAGGATTTTCCCGGCGATCGATGTTTATCGCTCCGGCACCAGGCGGGAAGATCTGCTGCTGACAGCGGAAGAATTAGATGGAACATGGGTTTTACGCAAAGCGATGAGTTCCTTAGGCCCTGCTGAAACCCTGGATCTGCTCTTGGAGCGGCTTCGCAATACGAAGAGCAATCGGGAATTAATTGAACTGATCAGCACTTCGACTTTCGCCGAAAATGTAAGGAATAAGTAAAAGGATTTTTTTAGGAAACGTAGAAGTTAGAAAGGCAATGCACTAAATTGAGGGGGCGTTCTAGATGTGGAGGCGGCTGATGCGCAGCAAAGGATTTATCTTGTTAATATTTATGATCATTTTCAGTTTTGGCATCTTAGGCCAAGTTGACACCCGCATGCATATTGGAGGCGGGGATTGGGATTTTGAAAATTTGGTCTATATTGATATAGATGATTTTTTAGTGGAAGGAGAAACTTATTATCCCCGGGCTGATTCCCTTACCTCGGGCGAAACCGGGAAACCGGAGGCGCAAGCGGAACCGTCCCAAGCTGAAAATGAACCTGCTGCTTTAGAAGAGGAAGTGCATGGCGCAGAAAGCGAAAGCACTCTTGCGGAAGGGGAAAGTGCCCCGATCCAAGAGTCTTCTTCAGAACCGGAAACCCCTCCGATGGAAGAAAAAAAGGAAAAAAAGCCGACAATTTTTGTGCATAAAGTCCACTCCGGGGAAACCCTCTGGGATATAGCCCAGGCTTACGGCATTACGGTGGATACGATTTTATCTGCCAACGATCTCCAAAACCCTAATATGATTAGGGTTGGCCAGGAATTACATATCCTCTCCGTCCCCGGTGTCTTACACCGGGTTGTGGTGGGGGAAAATCTCTGGGAGATCGCCGAGCGTTACAAAGTGTCGGTGGATGAAATTACCAAGGCCAACGAAATCCGCGATCCGGGGCGGATTCAACCCAGTGATAGGCTTTATATCCCCGGCGCCACTAGGCTGATGCCCCGCGATGTCCTTGTAGTTAACGGTCAGCTGCAAAAAGCTTTTGATTGGCCCGTGCGCGGCAGGATCTCTTCGCCCTTCGGTCCCCGGTGGGGCAAAATGCATAACGGCCTAGATATTGCGGTAGTAACAGGTACCCCCGTTAAGGCTGCAGCTGACGGGAAAGTTACCTTCGCCGGGATGAACGGAGGCTACGGAATCCTGGTAGTGCTCGATCACGGCAGCGGGGTGGAAACCCGTTATGCCCACAATTCCCGCTTGAATGTCAAAAGCGGGCAAAAAGTAGATAGAGGCCAAGTAATCGCTTTTAGCGGGAATACCGGAGTATCCACAGGGCCTCATGTTCACTTTGAAATCAGGTACCGCAATAATCCCGTTAATCCTCAAACTTATTTGAGATAGTGCCAAGCGGGGCTGTTGCTCAAGCCCGCAGAATATGTTATAATACCACTTGGCTTTAGCTGCAATGATAGTGAGGTGAAGGCGGAGATGAAAGCTGGTATCCATCCAAAATATGAGAAGAGCATTGTCACCTGTTCTTGTGGTGAAACCTTTGAAACCAGATCGACAAAGGGGCAAATTAGAGTAGAAGTCTGTTCTAAATGCCACCCTTTCTATACTGGGCAGAGGCAGACTTTAAGCACCTCGGGCGGACGGGTGGAGAGGTTCCTTTCTAAATATAAATTGAAAGAAGAAAAGTAAAACAAAGGGTAAGATTAAGCAGGGGAACCCCTGCTTTTTTCTTATTTGTAGGGAGGTTTAACATGGGTGTCTTTTTAGCGCCGATGGCCGGCGTCACTGATTTGCCTTTTAGGCTCCTGGCCCGGGAAATGGGGGCCGATCTTGTGGTGAGTGAAATGATCTCTGCCCGGGCTTTGCTCAACAATAATCCCAAGACATTAGCCATGCTGGCGATCCACCCCCTGGAAAGGCCTATCGCCATCCAGCTGTTCGGGCATGATCCCCGAATTATGGCCGCGGCGGCTCAAATTGCGCTGGAACAAAGCAGCCCGGAAATAATTGATCTAAATTTCGGTTGTCCGACTCCAAAGATCGTAAAAAACGGCGATGGTGCTGCTCTTTTGAAAAACCCTCCTTTATTGGAAAAGATCGCTGCAGAAGTAGTGCAGGCGGTTTCCATCCCTGTTACCGCTAAAATTCGCTTGGGCTGGGATCGCGAAAACATAAACTGCCTGGAAGTGGCCAGGCGGTTAGAATCCAGCGGCGTCGGCTGGATTACGGTTCATGGGCGCACCAGGGATCAATTTTACGCGGGGAAGGCTGATTGGAATTGGATTGCCCGGATTAAGTCAAAAAGCGGTGTTCCAATTGTGGGGAACGGGGATGTCTTTTCCGCTCAAGATGCTCGGGACCTTTTGGCTAAGACCAACTGCGATCATCTGGCGGTGGGCCGGGGCGCCCGGGGCAATCCCTGGATTTTCAAGCAGATCAAAGCAAATCTGAATCAAGGCAAAACGCTGCCGGAGCCTACCCGGGAAGAAAAAATTAATTTAGCTTTACGGCACCTGAAAATGAAAATTGATTACGAAGGGGAACAAAAAGCGGTGCGGGAAATGAGGTCGCATTTAGCCTGGTACCTGCGGGGGATTCCCGGTTCCGCCTCTGTCCGCAGGGAAATCAACTCAGCGCCTGATTTTGCCGCTCTGGAAAACTTGTTAAAAAGTGTCTTGTAGAGAAGAAACCGTTCTGATATAATGTGAACAAAGTGTGCACACAGTTTAGAGGTGGGATTATGGGTAGTTTTTTCCGGATCGGCGACAAATTACTTAATCGCAGTAAATTAGATCAAATTATCGATAAAATTTTTAATCTCCGCGTTTCCGGCCTTCCGCAGCAAGAGGTGGCCCAACGGGTGGGTTGCGATCGTTCTTTTATTTCCCGTTTGGAAAGTCTGGCTGAAGTGCGAAAAGGCGGCAGGGTGGCTATCATTGGTTTTCCTTTAGCTAATACCGGAGAACTGGAAAAGCTTAGCCAAAGCCTTGGTGTGGAATATACCTTATTGCTTACGGATGAAGAGCGCTGGAGCCTTATTCACTCCTTTGACGGCCAAAGCCTTTTGAACTGGCTGATGGAAATTATGGTGGATATGAGTGCTTACGATCATGTGATTATGATTGGATCTGATATGCGCATTCGTTTAGCTGAAGCCATTTTAGGCGCAAAGGTTACGGGCGTAAAAATAGGTAAATCGCCGATAAAAAACGATTATTACCTCGATCCCAAACAACTGGAAAACCTCGTTATTACAATTAAAGGGGATTAGGATAATGAGACGAGTTGTTAGTGTCAGCATCGGGTCTTCTCTTCGGGACAGCCAAGAAACTCTGGAAGTGATGGGCGAAAAATTTAGCATTGAAAGAATTGGTACAGACGGGGATATACCTAAAGCTATTGAACTAATTAAAGAACTGGACGGTAAAGTTGCCGCCTTGGGCATGGGGGGGATTGACCTTTACCTTAGGGGGGGCGAACGGCGCTATATTTTAAGGGAGGCCAAAAAGATCGCCCGGGCAGCTGTGCAGACACCGATTGTAGACGGCAGCGGTTTGAAAAACACATTGGAGCGCCGGACTATTGATTATTTAGCCCGGGAAAGCCCTGATCTGTTTTCGAACAAACACGTTCTTTTAACTTGTGCCGTAGACCGTTTTGGTATGGCCGAGTCCTTGGAGAAAACCGGAAGTGAGGTCCTCTACGGTGATTTCATGTTTATCTTGGGCCTTCCTTTGCCAATTTACCGGCTTAGTTCCCTGAAAAGGGCTGTCGCGGTTGCTGCGCCCCTTGTGGTGCAGTTACCCTTTAAGCTTTTGTACCCTATAGGGGAGAAACAGCATGAATCGCCGAAAAAGAAAAAGTTTGCCAAGTTTTATGAATGGGCCCACGTAATTGCAGGTGATTACCATCTGATCCGAAAGTATATACCTGATGATCTTAGCGGGAAAACTATTATTACCAACACTGTAACCCCGCGGGACGTGGAATTCTTGGCCCGGCGTAACTTGCGGGAATTAATTACCACCACTCCGAATATTAACGGCCGTTCTTTTGGGACCAATGTAATGGAAGGCCTTTTAGTGGCACTTCTAGATAAGCCTTTGGCTTCGATTACCGCCGAAGATTACCATCATATGCTGGATAAACTTAGTTTTGCGCCCAGGCGGGAAATCTTGAATTAAAACTGTTTAAGCGTCGGCTGGGATGGAAAAAAGAGGGCTTGTCGATTCTTGACATCCCTTTTTTTGTTACTTATAATAGATGGAGCGTTGAGAAAGCTGTGGAGGCGGGGGGCTGCCTTTTAGGGCTAAACCCTGCATTGGGGCCGCAGATAAAGGAGACAAGATGAGATGGCGGATAAAGAAGTTCTGTTAACTCCGGAAGGTCTTAAGAAATTAGAATCTGAATTAGAAATTTTAAAAACAGTAAAACGCCGAGAAGTCGCCGAACGCATTAACACTTCCTTAGAGTTCGGTGATATTTCCGAGAACTCAGAATACGACACGGCCAAGAACGAACAAGCCTTTATTGAAGGAAGGATTTTAACCCTGGAAAAATTACTGCGTAACGCCCGCATCATCGAGCCTGACGAAAACGAAGATGAAAGCATTGTTTCCTTAGGAAAATGGGTTACGCTTAAAGACTTAGAAACCTCGGAAATTTTAGAGTATCAACTGGTTGGTTCCGCTGAAGCGGATCCGGCGGAAGCTAAAATAAGTAACGAGTCACCGGTGGGGAAAGCCATATTAGGG
>JAAYRS010000197.1 GCA_012518645.1 Bacillota bacterium | reverse complement strand
TGAAAACAACAAAGCCTCCTCATCTGGGACGAGAAGGCCTTCGTCACGCGGTACCACCCTTGTTGTTGCTTAGAGCAACCTCTTGTTTGTTCCCAATTAACGGCGGGTGCCGGCGCAACCTTTCGTTTCAGTCGGCAATTCCAAGGTGTAGTTTCACTGCCTGCTGCGACTGGCTCGCACCGCCCGCCAGCTCTCTAAACCAACATCAAACAGCTACTTTCCCCTATCATTATCTTTTTCTTATTATTTTGCATTATAACACGACCAGCGTTCGTTTACAACTCACACCAGATCAACAATTGACATTTATACCCTGCTGATAAACTAGGGCAGGAGATTAGATTATGATGTCGAACAATATAAGGCAACTGCTTTCCACTAGGCCCGCAATATTTAAGGAGGAGCTTTTATGGCCAAGAAAACACGGAGAAAATACCTGATTCCCTTTTCTGTCTTCGTAGTTTTTGTTTTGTTGGTAGCAGGCATGCTAACAGGTTTCTTGGTCAGCTGCGTGCGAACAATGCCGCCATTTGATCCGGTTATTCTGGCTGAGACCAATATGACTTCTACCATCTATGATGCTGATGGTAATATCTTTACGCGCCTTCATGCTGAAGAAAATCGCTTGCCAGTGGATCTAGATAAAACCCCGCAAGAGTTACAGCAGGCTTTTATCGCTACTGAAGACATTCGATTTTATCGACATTTCGGCGTTGATCCCAGGGCTATTGCCCGCGCACTTTGGCGAATCGTAACCCGACAATCTTTTGAAGGTGGAAGCACCATCACCCAACAGCTAGTTAAAAATGCATTTCTTACCCAAGAACAAACCTGGAAAAGAAAAGTCCAAGAAGCAATTCTAGCCCTACAGGTAGAACGTCGCTACACCAAAAATCAGATCCTGGAAATGTATTTCAACGAAATTTATTTTGGCCGGGGTGCTTACGGGGTTCAAGCTGCCAGTCGTACCTATTTTAGTAAGGACGTATCAGAATTAAATCTAGCCGAATCAGCCTTTATAGCCGGGATAACCAAGAACCCTTCCCTTTATTCCCCTTTTGAGGCATTTGAAACTGCAAAGTCTCGCCAAGAACTGGTCTTAGATAATATGGTAAGAGCCGGCTATATTAGCGCCGAAACTGCCTCCAGCGCTAAACAGTATCCACTGGAAATCAAATCCGCCCAAACGGATATCCAGCGCCCGGCACCATACTTTATTGACTATGTTATTTCCACTTTAGTGGAAGAACTCGTTCCCGTCTATGGTTCAGAAAGAGGGGTTTACGACGCCATTTATCGTGGAGGTCTCCAAATATATACCACCTTAGACCCATCTATGCAGAGGGTGGCTGAAAAATCCCTCTTGGAAAGTCTCCCTGATGGCGAAACGGACGAAAACGGAATTACCCAACCCCAGGGAGCCTTAATAGCACTTGATCCACATACTGGCTATGTAAAAGCCCTAGTAGGCGGTCGGGACTGGGCGCAGACCAAATTTAACCGAGCCGTCCAGGCTATACGGCAACCGGGTTCGGCTTTTAAGCCTTTTGTCTATACAACTGCCTTGGCTCAAGGCTGGTCCCCAGCCTCTGTCCTAGACGATGCCCCTACCGTCTATAGTGGTAAAGAATGGCCTAGCAATCACAACCATATTTTTCGGGGTTTAACCACCCTTAGGACAGGCATTGAAGAATCCATCAATGTTATGGCTGTCAAGCTTGCTCAACACATCGGACCGGCAAATATAATTGACACCGCCGAAAAAATGGGCATTACATCTTTGGTTAAATCTGGAGCCAAAAATGACGTGCAACTAGCCTTGGCCTTGGGCGGAATGACAGATGGTGTTTCACCGCTGGAAATAGCAGCCGCTTATGGGGTTTTGGCCAACGGTGGTTCTAAGGTCCAACCTTCGCCGGTAATTACAGTCAAAGACAGTAAAGACGAGGTTGTTTGGGAGCATGAGCTAGTCAGTGAACGGGTTCTTTCGCCCCAGGTTAGCTTTGTTATGACTGACATGCTCCGGGGGGTAATTACCCGCGGTACCGGTAGCTCGGCTGGTGTAATCGGTCGACCAGCGGCTGGTAAAACCGGTACCACTACCGGAAATAACGATGTTTGGTTTGTAGGCTATACACCCAACTTAACAGCAGCCGTATGGATCGGTTCAGACGCTCAAAAGGAAGGGGCCCGCACCTTCCTTAGCCGTCATAATATCGGCAGCGGTTTCCCCGCCCGGATCTGGGGGCAATTCATGCAAGAAGCGCTGGCTGACTATCCTGTTCAAAACTTTACCCAGCCGGGCGGTCTTGTGAGGGCCACTGTATGTAACAAATCAGGATTGCTGCCTGGCAACTTATGCCCAGCCGAAAATCTCGTTACTGATTATTTTATCCAAGGAACCCAACCTCTGGCCACCTGTGATGTTCACGTCAGCGCCACTGTCTGA
>JAAYRS010000196.1 GCA_012518645.1 Bacillota bacterium | reverse complement strand
TTTTGAAGACAAAGGAAGGCATTGGGAGATCCCTGCCGAGGATATTTCGTCCTACCAATTTGAAAAAAGCAGCAAAAAACTTTCTAAAGAAGAAGTAATGGTAATAGAGTCTAAATGCAGGCTTTTTTCTGAGAAGGCGGTTATTCCCGGTTTGGAATCAGAATTTAAGCGGACCGCGCAACTGATCCAAGACAAAAAAGAAGATGCCAAAAGTTGGTTCCAAAGCCAATCGCAATTTGTCAAAATGGGGGAGCCCCGGTTGGACCTGCACTCAACCACAGGAATACGGCCGCTTTATAATGACTTGGAGTCTTACTTGAAAATTAACGGCGTCTTAGATTTAGAGAAAAAGACTGCCTGCCAATTTTTATTAAATCCCCGCTCAGGGGAATGGATTAAGGGCCTGCGGATCGTAATGGCGGAAATGGGCCTTCTGGATTTCAATGAAAAAAGGCCCCGCACTAAAGACATTTTTCAAGGAATTGGCTGCAAGAAAAAACGCAGGCAGTATATTATTTCCCGGATGGCCTTTCTCCAGGTGTTTCTGGAATTAGCCGGTTATAAGGAAGTACAGCTTTTCAGGGGAATGTCTACGGAAGGGGCCTGGTACGAAACGCCCAGGACACTGGTTTCTGTTTCCTTCAATCCTGAAGCGGCGAAATCGTTTTCTCAGATCGACAGGAATGAACAGATCACTTGCTCTTATTTAGTCAAATTCGTATACCCAATCGAAAATCTCTTTATGACCTTCTTCGAAACTAAAGCCTTTAATGATCGCTATCCGGAACAGGAAGCGGTTATTCTCTATAGGACAAAAGTTACTTTTTAGAAGAACTTTGGCTCCGCTATTTTGTAGGGGGGAAATAGAAATTCGCCTTAAAGCTGAGGCTGTGTTCGCCCGCCGGATGCTAAACTTATGGCGTTATCTGGCTATAAAGGAGCCGAATCCAATGATGAGAAAAGGGGCGGATGGTATACCTAATCCGGTGCAAGAGGGGAAGCGGCTCTTCTTGACGAGTTTTTCCAAGGGCAATACGGAGAAAAGGCCGCAAAAAAGATCTGATCTGACCATTAAAATGCTTGGTCTTTTACCGGGTTGCCGGAGGGAACTTAAAGTGAGATTTTATTTCAGTATCTGTAAAATGCTCAAAAAGAGCAGTTAAAAAAGGGAGGGGCCCCATCTGCAGATAACCGGCATTGGCTTGACAACGGCTGGCTGTGAAGGCGGATTTAGTTCCCATCGGGCCCAGGAATTGAGGCGGTTTTTGAAAGAACAGTAATCAATCCAACTAATCCCCATCGCTTTTAAGAGAACTTGATCTTAATCCCGGTTAATAAAACGTTGGCGCAAGAGGGCGATAATTAGCACCTGTAAAAGCAATTTAAGGCTGCGCATGCACGGCTTCCTAAGGCGAAAATAGAAGAAGGCAAAAGCGGTGTCAAAAAAGAGGCAATTGGGGTTTGGGAAAACCAGTTCTTGATCTAACTGCCAAGATGGCGGTTAACGCTATTAGTTAAGATTCAGTCGGCTGCACCAAATCCGGGTGCCTTGGGATTTTCTGGAAGAAAGGCGGAAAAAATGAAACTCGGCTTAATTATTAATCCAATCGCCGGCATGGGCGGGAAGGTTGGTTTAAAAGGTACAGATGGGGAAGAAATTTTGCAGCAGGCCTTAAACTTAGGTGCTGTTCCTGAAGCAAACGCAAAAACGAGAAAAGCCTTAGCGGAGCTGCTTCCCTTAAAGGCAGAAATTCAAGTCTATACCTACCCGGGGGCAATGGGTGAAGATTTAGCAAAAGAATTAGGTTTTCAAACTACAGTACTAGGTTCAATTGGGGCACGGACCAAAGTAGAGGATACACTGGCCGCGGCACAAAAGATGCTGGAAGAGCCGGTTGATTTGCTCTGCTTTGCCGGCGGAGATGGTACTGCCCGCAACGTGGCAGAAGTAATAGGGACAAAACTTCCTGTCCTCGGCATCCCAGCCGGGGTGAAGATTCATTCCGGGGTTTTTGCCAGCCATCCCCAGGCGGCGGGACAGCTTGCCTTCAAGTTTTTCTCCGGTGAAGAGCCGGAATTGGTTGAGGGGGAAGTAATGGATATCGATGAAGAGGCTTTTCGGGAAGGAACGCTTACAGCCAGGCTTTATGGCGTGATGAGGATCCCTGCGGCACCTGAATTCATTCAAATGACGAAATCCGGAGGCAGCCAAGCACCGGAACGGGAAATTCTACTGGGTATCGCCGAGCGGATTGTAGAGGAAATGGAAGAAGATCCAAAGACCTTTTATATCATCGGTTCAGGCAGCTCCCTCAGCCCGATTATGGAAATTTTAGGCTTGCCCAACACCCTGCTTGGAATTGACATAGTGCGTAAGCAGCAATTAATTGCCCGAGATGTAAATGAACAAGAAATCCTGGAGCTGATTCAAGGGCGGCCTGCTAAAATAGTTGTTACTGTAATTGGCAATCAAGGCTACGTTTTTGGGCGGGGTAACCAACAAATTAGCGCTAAGGTAATCAAAAAAGTGGGTCCGGAGAATATTCTAATTGCGGCTACCCGCAGCAAAATTAATGCTCTAGAAGGGCGCCCGCTATTAGTCGATACAGGCGATCCAGAGGTTAATTCCCTCTTTGACGGCTATGTAAGGGTGATCAACACCTACGGTTCTGAACTTGTTGCTAAAATTAAAGGTCTGGGGCAATAGAACTTAGCGGGGAATCGGCAGCTTTAGCTAAAGCAGGCGGAAGGCTGACTTTACAGATGCCGGCTGAACGTTGAAGGCCGCTCTGCTGATAAAGAGGTTCCTCTTGAATAGGGACTTTATAGCGAAATTGGTATGTAAGAAAATCAATGCGGCGTTGACCTTCTTCCGGAGGTTTTAGAGGAGTAAACAGAGGCCTCCTCTTAAGATTCCGGAAGCCGCCTGCGGGGCCGGCAGAATATGCGTCTTCCTTGCAAAAGCAAAACAATCCGTGGTTGGCTTTGATGCCGATGAACATATACTTTGGCGCTGTTATCAAAGGATGAAGGCCTTCGGCTTGTATTCCAACCCGTCCGATAGCTTCAATGTTTTGGGGGGCTGTTATCTTTCGGGCCGCGGAACGCATCTTTCATAACTGAACCAACGAGCCTCTCCCCGAACTAATTGCCGCAACAACAAAAAGAGCCGCCATCAGGGCCAAAAAGACGGGGCAGGGGTAAGCGATCTCTTTAGAAGGCAGGGGCGGGGCTCAGCTAAAAAGCATCTTCCTTGCAAGCTTTTAGCGTCAAAACTAGAAATTAGGTCTTTTAAAAGTTCCCGCGGTTTACTGCAGTTTTAGTAAGAAATAGAAAATGCGGAGGGCTACAGCCTCGACAAATAAGCATTTTTGATAGTGCGGAGTGAAACGGAATTTCCGGGCCGGCGGGGTTAAAAAAGGGGGAAACAAACGTGGTACGGGATCAATTGCGCCGAGAAATCGGGAGATTTTTGGGGCTGGGCCGTAAAAACAGCACTCCTGATTACCAAATAATTGAAAAACAGCGGTGTGAAGGTTATACAAGATTTCTCATATCTTACCAAGGCAGCGAGAACGATCCAATCCCCGCCTATCTATTGGTGCCGGACAGAGATGGTGTTCTTCCGGGAGTATTAATCCACCATCAACACAATGGAGAAAGACATCTGGGTAAGAGTGAGGTCTGCGGGCTGGCAGGTGATCCCCTGCAGGCTTTCGGCGCCGAACTGGCCAAGCGGGGCTTGGTGGTCCTGGCCCCGGATTCAATCTGCTTTGAGGACAGAAGAGCAAACCGGCAAGGAATAATTGCTGCCGAAGAAAGCGATTTCCTACAACATTATAACGAAATGTGCTGTCGGATTTTAAAAGGCAGCTCATTAATGAAGAAAGTGATTGATGATGCCAATCTTGGGTTTAATCTGCTGGCAAAGCACCCCAAGGCAGATCAGCGCCGCACCGGAATCTTAGGTCATTCTTATGGAGGTAATACCGTTATTTTCCAAATGGCCCTTAATGAGGAGATTGCCTTTGGCTGTTCGAGCGGAGCGGCCTGTAGCTATAAACAGAAGATGCAGGCCGGCACAGGGATTGAAATGGCTGAGGTGATTCCCGGGTTTTATCAAAAATATGATCTTGCAGATTTAATTAAGTGCATCGCCCCAAGGCCCCTGCTGGTGGTTTCTGCCGCGGAAGATAAATATTCGGCCGATGCAGAGCAGATAGTGGCCCAAGCAAGGCCAACCTTTTCTAATTTGAATGCCGCCGCAAATTTGATGCACCGCAGGTACGGCGGAGGCCACGCCTTAACTGCGGAGCGTTTCGCGAATATAGTTGAGTGGATTGTGCAGATTACAGATCCGGTTTAACCCTGCCGGCAAAACAGATGCATAAAAATTACGGTGAGAAACAGGCGGGAAAAGCATCTTCCTGTTTTAATGCTGTGCCAGAATATCCTCTGGCAAGTGATTGGATTACCTGTAGATTTATTATAATTAGGCCGTTTGTTTACGCGGGGACGAATACGGATATCCTCCGCCGGATAAAAGTGTGGCCCTTTACCCAGATAGTCCCTGCGGCTTAACGGGGGCTATCGGTCTTCTAAGGCCAACCCTCTTGACACACGAAAGAAAATACAGTCACTAAACGGGGGCTTAATGAATTTGCTGGGCCAGTATGATGAAGCCATTTCTTATTTCAAAGAATCATTTAATCTAGCCGGCCGCCTTTTTGGTCATCTGCGGGATTCTGCAAATGTTGATGCCTTAACCGATCGCTACAACAGAAGATTTGTGCTGGAAGCGGAAAAAAATTTGTGGCCGCCAAACGTTATCAAACCCCTTTGTCCGTGATTGTGATCGATGCGGATGATCTCAAAAAAGTTAATGACAGCTATGGGTCTGCCGCGGGTGATCAGCTTTTGCAGGAAGCGGCGGCGGTTTTTGCTGCTAATATTCGGCAGGCGGACTTAGCGGGGCGAATGGGCGGCCATGAGTTTTTGGTGCCGCTGCCCACCACGAAGGCGCCGGATGCCTAGGAACTTGCCGTCCGCCTTAGGGACAGTTTAAATACTGCTTCTTCCTTGGTTGCGGGCAATTTTGTTAAAATCAGGGCCGGTTTTGGAGCTGCGGAATTTGATTCCAAGGATCAGGGTATAGAAGAGACGATTACCCGGGCGGATCAATGCCTCTAGCAATCAAAGAAAATGGGGAGGGTAATGCGGTTGTCACCCGCCAATAATGGGTTAAAGGGAAGGTAAGGCAATGGTATTTCACCTGGAGGAACCAGCACTTCAGTACAAAGAACAAGCCTGCGGGATGTTGGGCCCTTATCTGGAAGCTGACGGGGGGCATAGAAGGCTCCGCTGCATTAGATTGTTTTTAGAAGACGGCAATTACAATGGTTGGCTAGCCAATTTGGAAGCCCTGCGTAATGAATCGGCTCCCGATTTTGCTCCCTTAGAAGTCTTTTTCTTAATGGAAAAGGAACGGATTGTAGAAATAGTGAGTATCTTTCAAACGCTTCCCCCTCCGCCTTATAACTGGGTAGGCATTTAGGGTATAGTATTCGCCCAAAAGAGCGGAGTAAAGGCAAGGGAACCGCTCTTTTAAACCTAGCGCTGGAATATTGTTACAGCCTAGGAATCGATCCTGTGCTGGTATCTTTTTCTAAAGAAAACACGGCTTCCCGAAAACTGGTAGAAAAATGCGGGGGGGTTTACGAATATTCGGTGCAGCGGGCTAAGGACAGCGGCAGGCACTTGGTTTATTCTTTTTGCGCCAAGCCCGGAATTGGCGGAATTCAGTTTTAAGAAGTCAGCGCAACCCTGCACAACTAAAATTGCGGATTCTAAATAAAAGCAATTTAGGGCGCATCCCAAACCTAACTTCATAAGTTTCTAAAATGGCCAGAACTGTTTAAAAAGCCCCCAACTTTGGCAAAAAGCCTACACTATCAACATCCTAGAGCTATCTAAGCGCTGGGCTTTGCTGTCTTTAAAATTACCTGCCGGATGCTGTCAACAATTGCGACAAAATGTAGGGGAGCTAATTGTGACCAAAACAAAGATTATAATTTGCGCCGTCATTTTGACCGCGGCGGCTGCCTTGTTTTTCCAATTCAGCAAAAACTATGAAGTTTCCATCACTCGCCGGGATGCCTTAGAAGAGGCAAACGATATCGAGGGCGGGACGATTATGGAAAAAACAATTCTTACACTGGAAGGAAAAGAAATTGAATTAGGCCGGTTCCCGGAAAGCCCGGCCGATTATCTCCAGGTGGATTTTTGGGCACCCTGCGTTTTTGCTCTAAGCGATTATCAAAAGAACATAGATTACTTTCAGGCCAATAATATAAGGATCGCGGCGGTATCGGCGG
>JAAYRS010000195.1 GCA_012518645.1 Bacillota bacterium | reverse complement strand
GGGCTAGTATAATAGGCTTTCTACCACGACCCATTTTAAGAGTAATGGTCTTACTATTAAGGACAACACCTTGACTGCTCCATATTACAGGGTAATATCTTTTATGCTTCCAGGGGTACTTCCACTGGGTTAATCCTTGTTTACGAAGCCTACTGGTGGTATCCCGGTTTCCGCAGTATTTTTCGATTACGTTTTGAACGCATTGGGAGTGGAGTTTGAATTGACCGGATAGCATTTTACGCAATTCCTTTTCACTCACCCAATACTTGCCTTCAAGGTAAAAGTGCTGGGCAATTTGTACGCAGGAGTTCCATATAGTGGCTGCTTCACATCTAGCTTCAGTAAGCCGTTGGTGGGTATCATGGTCTACCAACAGGGGGATCTCTATCACTGTCACAAACTTTTGTTGCAAGTTTTTTGCTTCACGTTTTTTACGCAGGGCCTTTCAATTCACCCCCTTGTCTTTTGGTGTTCGATATATTTTTTAATGGCTTCTTCAGATATTGAACCTACTGTTTCCAAATAAAAGCTAGAGTTCCATAACCGGCCTTTCCAAAGTTTTTGCTTTATTTCAGGAAACTTCAAGAACAGCTTTCTGCCAGAAATACCCTTGAGCATCTTTACGATGTAGGATGGGGCTATCTTAGGATGTGCAGAAACAAACGCATGAACATGATCCTGTCCCCCTACCTCCGACATAATTACTTCAAAGTCCTTTTCTTCGGCTATTCCATGAAAGGTTTTTTTGAGGTATTCTTCCACTTCATCGGTTAACACCTTCCGGCGATATTTTACTGACCAGACAATGTGGTAGTTGACGTTGTAAACGCAGGTTCTAGCGTGTTTTAAGTTAGATTTACCCATACATATAGTATAACATATTTTAGCCCTAATGACTATATGCAGGTGGTTTGATCGCCTGCATATAGTCCCGCCTTTCATCTCCCCATTGAAATAGGGAGGATTCTCGGCGAGGGGTTCCTAAAGTGCCCTTACAAAAAAGGAGGAAAAAAGATGCTGTATATTCGCTGGATGGGGGGCTTCCGCCGTTGCGGGAACCTTCACGACAGTTTACAGTTCGAGCTCAACCGCTATGCCAGCGACGAGGTGGCGGTTGAGCCGATAGAAAGAGATGGACAGCAGGTCAATGCGAAGGTTGGCCTGCTGGTTGACAAGACCGCTGTCGTCAAGCATTTTGCGGGGGACTGTTGGAGTGAGTACGACCACCACGGTCAGCGGCTGTACAAGACCAGGAACCCCCGGGCGGCAGCTACCCGCCACCGGGAAGCCTGGGCAAGCCCAGTGTACGTCGGAATAGTAGTTGCCTCTGGCGTATACCGGGATGCGGGAGAGGGATTCCAGAACCTTCCCCGCAAAATTCGCGGGACAATTAGATGGTATGCTGACATGTATAACTTGCCGGTCTACCATCTTGGGCAAAACGGAAAGCTGGAGGTGGTTAAATTCTAGCGGTGGAAACAGATTTAAACACCCCCGGCTTCCATCGACTGCCCCACACTGCAGCAAACTGCTGTGAGTCACTGGGGTACGGCCGGCCGCTCGCTATAGTGGAGCCGAGAAAATGCCTGGAAAGCCGGGCAAGCCCGAATCACACAAGCGGGCATAAAAAAGGGTGTGCGGTGCTCCTTCCGCATCGAGAGCCCCGGGAGGAAGGCGGCGTGACAGTGTCAGCAGCGTCGACAATCAAAATGCGGGCACAAGCAGAGTGGCACCCCTGCAAGGGGTGGTAATGCACCCAGGGCAACCCCCTGGCCCCGGTCACAAGTCCGGGAAGCAAAAAGGAGGAAATAAAAATGAAAATTGGAAAAATAAATGAAAGATTAGAAATTGTAGCCACAGGTACATCGGAGGAACTAGCAACTGCAGTCCGCGAAAGCGGCCTGCGCTATGATGCAGAAACGTTGGGGCATGTCTGCTGTGACATGACCTATCCGGGGCGCACACTGGCCCCGGTCGAAGGGGAAACCCCAAGTCAGACGCTAGTCTGCTACCTGGCGGACGCGTCCCTTGAGATGGCTTTCCAGGCGCGGCAGGCCCGGAGAATCCGTGAACAGGCCCACCAAGCCCCCGTCATTACTACAGGGGTCATCGCCATCGGCCGGGATGCCAGGCGGTTCGTGGACCTCCTTGCCGTCGGGGAAAAGGCGGCAGAAAAACATGAATAGAACTGCAGGCAAAAAGGAGGCAAGGAAATGCAAGAAGCAATAAGGACATACTGGGAATCGGGATTCAGCATGCTGGACACTGAGACCTATGAAGAAGTTGCTGATTTTCTCTATGATAATCTAGAAGAAATCCCCGTTGTAACATATCGAGGATTGCAATTAGCGAAGGGGCTGGAAGAAGGGGACACAATTCCCCTTCAGGACATGGAAGGGTTCGCCTCCGTGTCGCCAGACAAAGGTTTTGCATGGAACTTTGCCCTGCACGGCGGGTACATACTTGTTATCCCGGGCAGAACATTGCGAGGATACCGGATAAACGAAGAAGAATATCTGGTCGTAAATGAGGACATGTATGTAACAAAAATAGAATATGACGCAAAAAATCATGTCCATATGGTCTTTTGCGAATAGGGGGAAGAAAAATGAAAATAGAACAAATGATAAGTAAATGGCGCATGAAATTAGCCGAACAAAACGGCCAAACAGGAATTATGGCATACGGGAAAGTAACTGCAAAACAAAGGGAAATGATTACAGCTGCCAAACCAAAAATCATAGCAGAATTACAGCGGCGGGCCGAGGTAAGGGCAACAAAAGAAGCCAAAGAAAAAGCAGAAGCCGAAGAGGAAAAAAGGGCTTTGCTTAACAACGAAAAGCCCATAGAACCGAAATACCATGATGGAAAATACTTATGTGGGTATATAGTGCATGGGTATGCAGCTGAATTGCTTGTCAGCCTGGGCCTTGCCGGGTATGTTGATGGCTGGGGCTATCATGTCGGAGATAATGTGGTTGAGGCGTTGGGAAAAGCATTTACCTACACACAAGCTGCTGAATATG
>JAAYRS010000194.1 GCA_012518645.1 Bacillota bacterium | reverse complement strand
CTTGTAATTAAGTTGCGTTTCTTCTAAAGGCAGATGCCGCCGTTCACCTCTGGGCCCATACTCAATTCCGGACAAATGAATATGCATTTTTTGCAGGGCCTGCCCGCCCAATTTTTTCGCAATCAATCGCAAGGCGCCGGCGAAATCCTCATAACGATTAAACTTGCCCAAACTTCTGGCATATAAATGGGCAAAATCAAGACAGGGGTATACCCCAGGCAGATCTTCCCCTAACTGCACCAGTTCTTCTAAAGTACCGAATTGAGAAAGTGAACCCGTTGTCTCTGGGCTCAGCCTTATCTTAAGATTCTCTTCCTCCATTACTGCCAGTATTTCCCCGATGTGAAGCAAAACCCGTTCGTAAACTCGGCGGGGATGATCGTCATGGTAATAAGCGGGATGAAAGGTAACGCTTTCGGCTCCCGCCAAAGCTCCTATTCGTGCCGAATTTAAGATTCGATCTTTACTGGCTTCAATTTTTTCCGGTTCAGCCGAATTAAGATTGATGTAGTACGGAGCGTGAACTGTAAGGGAAACATCTTTTCTTTTTGCTAAAGCCCCTATCGCTTCAGCGGTTTCGGCCCCCATCCTAACCCCGCGCACGAATTCCAGTTCCATATGATCTAGGCCAAGTTCATGGATTCGCTTAATGCCGTTAAGGCTGTTTCTAGGCTTAGTCGAAGCGGGCATGCCCGCGGTGCCGATTCTTAGTTTAACCATAATCCTGCCCTAAACGTCCCGCCCGGGTATTAGGATTTTTTTCGGAGGTACTTGAATTTTGGAAGATTCCCCGGTGTCCTCCGGTTCTTCGTCTTTTAAATCCAAGGCTTTGGATAACACATCATTAACATCCATCATTAAACCGCTAAAGGCGAATTCCGCTTCAAAGAGTTCCCTAATATAAGGATTGACGGAGATTACTGCAAAGAGCTGTTCCAACTGCTGCTCCTGTTCAGGAGTAACCGTTTGGCCTTCCATCTGCTGTTTATGCAGCTCCTCCTGCTTATCCTGAAAATCCCGAAGCATTACTTGGGCAGCCTTATGATTATTTATATTTTCCCGGGCGGCAATCATCTTTTTGTATTCTGCGCTGTTAAGGATAGCTGCAGCTAATTTTTCAGCTTTTTTTCTGACATCCATTTTTTTACCCCCTTGCCTATTTCTTGTCTAATTACAGACAAACTTTTTCCGGATCCAATCGTGCTTGCCCTTACACATTGTACCACAGATAGTCTTAAAATACAGTTTCGGTAAAACGAGGGTTCTCCCGGCGATCCAGTAGAGCCCTCTTTCCCCGTCTGTCGGCATCTTCGTTTGCAGTTAATTTAGCCTGAAATGCCGAATTAGTTCTTGCAGGCGAATCCCCATATCCGTCAAATCTTGGGAAAAAACAGCTATTTGTTCAATCGAAGCGGCCTGCTCTTCGGTGGCGCTAGCTATTTCTTGGCCGCCTGCGTTAGTTTGTTCCAGCCCGGTACTAATCTGCTGCACTGCCTGGACAATACCCTCTACATCCTCAAGGATGCCCTGCAGGATATTACCGCTTTCGTTGACACTGGCCAATGTTTCGGCAGTTTGGGCCGCACCCGCATCCATGCCGCTGACAGCGGCCGCAATCTCCCCTTGAATTTGACCGATTAAATCCGTAATCTCCATTGTGGCCCGAGCCGATTGCTCCGCAAGTTTTCTAACTTCCTCGGCCACCACCGCAAATCCCCGGCCGTGTTCGCCGGCTCTGGCCGCCTCTATTGCTGCATTCAAGGCCAATAGATTAGTCTGTTCCGCAATTTCGTCAATCACTCGAACTATATGCCCTATTTCATTGGATAAGGTGCCCAAACCGGAGATATCCCGGCCTAATCGCTCCGTATTATCCCGCAAAAGGTTCATTTGATTCACAATATCTTCAATGGCCTTTTCGCCTTGGCCAGCTTTAACAGATATTTCTCGAACATTGGTACTCATCTGCTGTGCATTTTCAGTCATTATCTCCAAAGCCCCGGAAAACTGATTAGTGGTGCTGGCCACTTCTTCGATGGAAGCACTAACTTCTTGGGAAGCTGCCGCCATTTCCCCGCTGGTACCAGCCAATTCATTAGTTGTTTCGGCTACCAAATCGAGGGCGCTATGCATGCTTTCAACTGTTGCATTAAGGGCAGCGGCAACCCGGCCGATTTCATCTCGGACTCTTACTTGGACTGTCCTGGTTAGATCGCCCGCAGCCACCGCTTCAATAACATCTTGCACTTTTTGGAGAGGGTTGGCAATTTGCCTGGCAATCAGCAGGGAAGCGACCACCCCTAAAACCACAAAGACGGCAGCAACTAAAATTATAATGTTCCGAAACGCATTTATGTTTTGCAAAACATCATCCTGGCGCGCCCCCACTCCCACCATCCACCCTGTAGAGGCAATCGGCGCCAAGCCGCTAATACTTTTATAACCATCTTCTGTAAAACGGATTATGCCGGTGTTGCCTAAACCAAATTCCTGAATTGCCTGCCCCCAATCAGCTAAGTCAGCAGTATCGCTAAAAAGATTCCTCTGTTCCAGAACCCTGTTTAGATCCGGATCCGCATAAAGGGTCCCATCCGGTCCGAAAATATAAGCCCATCCATTAGCGCCGAAAGAAAGCCCATCCGTTATATCTTTTAAAAAGCCCCCATCGCCCCTAGCAATTAAGGCACCAACAACCCGCCCATTATTAAGTATGGGCACGGCAAAAATAAGCGCCAATTCCCCGGTGTCAGTAGTTACCAATAGTTCAGAAACCTGCGGTTTCCCCGTTAGAGTTTCCATTATGTAATCTCGAGCTGATAGGTCCAGGGTTTCACCGCTGTCGTGGATGGCGCTGCCGTCAGGGTAGACTATGCTTAAAGCCCCATAAATACCGAGACGTTCGCCTTCCGCCAGAAGGACAGGCTGCTGCAGTTCCCAATCCATCCCCCTAATTTCGGGCCTAGCCGCAATTGTCTCCAGTACGGCTAAATTAACTTCCAAGGTCCTTTCCACTATTTCACTGGCTTCTTGGGCCTGAAGCACCAAAGCTTGCTCCACTTCGGCCAAAACAGCGGATGAACCGTTGAGATAAGCAAAGATGCCAAAGCCAACGGACATAGTTAAGATAATTAATCCTGCATAAATTGAGATCTTTGCGCCCAAGCTTTTCAATTTAAACATTCCCCCTGCTGTCCTTTTTGTAATAGACTGATTTTTCTCCCCAAACAAAGCAATTTCTTGGCCGGACTAAAAAGCGAAATCTTTTTCAATTAACTTCCTTCTAAATCCAGGATCGGGCCGAGATTTCAAAAGGATTGTTATTATTTTAGCAACTATTCAGGATTGACAGTCAGATTTAGGTTTTTAGTTCTACATTTTGGAAGCAAAACCTCCAGGGTTGGCTTGTTCCCCACCGGGAATATTTTCAAACTTTTACCCCCATGTCCAAAGGTCGGGGGTTTCAGATCCGAATAGCGTAATAATCTAATTTTTAAGTTTTAAAAAACCCCACACCGTAAAGGCCTGGGGTTAAAATAGATCTTGGCAGCGAGTTACTCTCCCGCCGCGGGATGCGGCAGTACCATCACCGCTGAAGGGCTTAACTACTGTGTTCGGGATGGGAACAGGT
>JAAYRS010000193.1 GCA_012518645.1 Bacillota bacterium | reverse complement strand
TCCCATAGGTAGCCGCCTTCTGCTAAAGGCTGCAGTTCTTTTGTTTCCGTCAGCTTTTTAATGTCGGCCAAGACCCCACAGGCCGCGGCATCAACGACCCCGACTAAGTGCAGGCCTTTTACTTCTTGAGCCGTTCTTAAGATATTCGTCAGCGTTAAGCGGGGGGAAGCACTAATTTTAACAGGTTTTCCCGCGGCGGTCCTGCCGATATGAATGTGTAAATCGCCATAGATATCTATTGCAATCAACTCCTAAATTCCGATGCAAGCTAAAGTTTCCAGGGCAGCGGCTAAAACTCCATGGAAAAAAAGGGGATCCCTGCCGGGATCCCTCCCCATTGTACTTAGGCGCAGGCCCGAATGAGAAAGTTTTTGAAAAATCAACTCGGTATCGTGCCAGCTGATTTTATGAGGAAGCTGTTTTGCTTTGGCCGCGGCGGGCGGAAAGGAGCGGAGGTAAAGAGGCAGCCCGAGCCGGACGGGGTTTTGCACTATATTTTCCAACACTGTTAAGGTGTGGTGGCTCCAACCCTGATGTCTGCTGCGGGGATCCCCTTCGCTGCAGCGGGGGATGCAGACAGCTGTGCCTTCTAAGTGGAGGGCCGCGTTTAAAAACTGTCCCTGTTCGATGGCAGTTGTGCCCCACTTGGTCTTGGTGCCTACTACCCCGGGTCCCATCAAGACTATGACCACATCTGCTTGGGCTACATGTTTCGCGGCTAAAAGCGCACTGTAAATATTGATTGCCTCTAAATCCCCGCCAAATGCATGCCCGAAAGTAATTGTCTTATCAATTAAACCTAGGGCTTGCAGTTCGCGGACGGTATCGCTAAAAGCCAAAGGGAGGGCTGCCCCGTCAGACATTAGATAGGCTAGACGCAGGGCCGGCAGATTAGTTTTTAAGCCAAAGGCAATAGGGGCCAGCATGCTGTGAAGGCTGCCGACAGCCACCGGCAGGCCCGCCAGACTCCGGGCATCGGCCATGACCCTATGATAGGGGCTTCTTTCCTCTTCTACGCTGAATACACGTCCCTGGAGGGGCGTGTAGCGCAGTTTCATGATATGGCCCCGGTTTAAAGAAAGACTGTGTTCCCGCCCTTGAACGGCTAGGACGTAGTGCCAGCCTCCTGTGCCTAATTTTAGTTCTTGTGCAGTGGTATTCACCAGAACCTCATCTCCGGGCCGGCAGTTTCCGGTTAGGCTCGGATAATTTAGGGCCTTCACTTCTTCCAAACCCATTTTGAGGGTTAATTCCTGCCGCTCCGGAAGATCCCGGATTGTAGAGACAGTTCCCCAGCGCAGTGAGCATTCCAAAATAGCGGCCTCCTCTCGGATTTACTATTGGTATGCCCGACCCCGCTCTAAAGCTTGCATATTCAGGGGAATGAGATGATGATGCCTGGAGGATAAAACTTTTTTTAATGATTTTTGGATACTGCTCATGGCAACCAAACCCGTGGCCTCAATAAAAGCCCCTAAAAGTACCATATTCGCTACCCGGGGGTTACCGATTTCATCTGCAATTTCATTGGCGGGAACAGCAATGGCCTCAATATCGGCCCTTTTAGATTTCTGGGCAATTAGGGTTGAATTGAAAATTAGAACCCCTCCCTCAGCAACATCCGGTTCGAAACGATCAAAAGAAGGGAGGTTCATGACTATTGCAGTATCCGGACGGCTGACCACAGGAGAGCCGACTTCGGTCTCGCTGACCACCACCGAACAGTGGCAGGTTCCTCCCCTTTGTTCCGGTCCATACGAAGGGAACCAGGAAACGGCCTTGTCCTCCAGCATCCCCGCGTAGGTGATCAGCTGCCCTAAAACCAAGACACCCTGACCTCCGAACCCAGCTACAATTATTTCCGCCATCTTAGTCACCTTCCTTTGCAGTTACATCTTTGTAAACCCCCAAAGGATAAGTGGGGATCATATTTTCCGCCAGCCATTCCATGGCCCCCCGGGGTGTGAGGCCCCAATTTACCGAACAGGTAGAAAGTACCTCCACCAGTGCAAAGCCCCTCTTTTCTTTTTGCATCCGAAAGGCTTTTTTAATGGCCCGGCCTGCCTGAAGGATATGGCGTGGATCGTGGGAGGATACTCTAGCTAAATATGAAGGGCCTTCTAAAGTGGCCAAAAGTTCACAGATCTTAATGGGATAACCGGCATCCTTCACCGAACGGCCCCGGGGGCTTGTGGTGGTTTTTTGCCCAATTAAACTGGTCGGGGCCATTTGGCCGCTGGTCATTCCGTAAATAGCGTTATTGACAAAAATCACTGTAATATTTTCGCCCCGGGCAGCAGCATGGACAATTTCCGCCATTCCAATGGAAGCCAAATCACCGTCGCCTTGATAGGTAAACACTGTCCTCTGGGGTAAAACACGTTTTATGCCCGTAGCTACAGCAGGGGCTCTGCCATGGGCAGCCTGCTGCATATCACAGTTAAAGTAATCGTAGGCAAAAACGGAACACCCCACACTGGCCACTCCAATGGTTTCTTCTAAGATACCGAGGCTGTCAATGGCTTCCCCCACCAGGCGGTGGATAATGCCGTGGGTGCAGCCTGGGCAGTAGTGCATAGGCCTCTTAGTCATGGCCCGGGGTTTTTTAAAAACTGTTCTCACCGGGTCCTCCCCCTTCCCTTATTTTTAGAATGGTTTCTAAAACATCTTGGGGTGTAGGCACCATACCGCCCAAACGGTTGGTAAAATGTACTTTGCTGCGGCCTTCTACAGCAAGGCGCACATCTTCTAACATTTGGCCTCCACTCATTTCGATCACTAAAAACTGCCGTTTTCTGCAGGCAAGCCTTTTCAGTTGGGGATAGGGAAACGGAAAAAGAGAAATTGGTCTGAATAAACCAACTTTAAGACCTTTCCCCCGAGCCAAATCCATCGCAGAACGGGCCACCCGGGCAGAGGTGCCGTAGGCCACCAAAATTAAATCCGCATCGCTTATCTTTTTTTCTTCCCAGCGGATTTCTTCTCTTTTAATCCGCTCATATTTGGCGAGAAGAGCGTAATTCTTTTTTTCCAAGGATTCGGGTACAATATCCAGGGTATTAATCACGTTTGGTTTGCGGTTTACCGCTCCGGTTGTGGCCCAAGGTTTGTCCATAGCTAAAGGCCCTTCTTCTGGAGAAAACTCCACGGGTTCCATCATCTGGCCTAAAATGCCGTCGCTTAAAATCAAGACAGGGTTGCGCCATTTGTCAGCCAAATCAAAAGCTAAAGTTGTTAAATCCGCCATCTCCTGCACCGATCCAGGTGCTAAAACAAGGAGGCGGTAGTCGCCATGCCCTCCGCCTTTAACGGCTTGGAAGTAATCCCCTTGGCCGGGATGAATACCGCCTAACCCCGGTCCGCAGCGCATAACGTTTACTATAACGCAGGGCAGTTCCCCTGCTGCAAGATAGGAAATCCCTTCCTGTTTCAAGCTGATTCCCGGGCTTGAGGATGAAGTCATGACTCGTGTTCCGGTACCGGCGGCACCGTAGACCATATTGATTGCTGAGACTTCACTTTCGGCCTGTAAATAGACTCCGCCCCGCAGGGGCAAGTGGTAAGCCATATAATCAGGAATTTCGTTTTGGGGGGTAATGGGATAGCCAAAGAAAGCTTTGCAGCCGGCTCGAATCGCCGCTTCCGCCAGTGCTTCGTTCCCCCGGATTAAAGTCTTGGTCAAGGGATCACGTCCTTTCCGGAACTAATCTTTTTATGGTAAGTACCAAATCAGGGCAGATCACGGCACAAAGAGTACATCCCGTGCAATTTTCAGGCAGTGCGGCTTCTACCGGGTGATAGCCGTTGGCATTAATTGTTTTGGAGATACGTAAAACATCGTGGGGGCAAACGGTAAGGCATAAGCTGCATTCTTTACAGCGCTCACTGTCGATAATTACTTGGCCTTTAGGCATTGATACACCTCCCTCGCGTTAGATCGTTTCTTGCTTAAAATGTTGTAGCCCTTTTAACATATTTAAATTATCTTTTCTGCCCAGCTGCCGTTTTAAAACAAATAGTCCCGGGCCGGCTCCAAGCCTGTTAAGACTCGCAGGGCCCCCCAAGCTAAGGCCTCTAACTCGTTTTCGCCGGGAAGTACAGTAACTGGGGCAATAAATTGAACGTGCTCCTTAATTTTTTCTACTAAGCGAGGGGTGTGGGCTAAACCCCCGGTTAAAATGATCTGATCAACCTTACCACATAAAACCGCGCTATTCCTCCCGATTTCTTTCACAATTTGGTAGATCATGGCTTCGAAATAAAATAAGGCGTTCTGATCCCCGCTGTCTATTTTTTTCTCAACAAGGCGGGAGTCATTAGTCCCTAAATAGGCGACCCAGCCGGATCTTCCCGAAAATTCACGGATTAGTTTCTCCGGGGCGGCCTTATGTTTAAAAAAATAACGAACCAAAGCAGTTGTTGGTAAACTACCGGTTCTCTCCGGTGAAAAAGGTCCCTCCCCCGTTAAGGCCTCGTTCACATCGATAACTCTGCCTTTTTGGTGTGCCCCAACGGAAATCCCGCCTCCCAGATGAGCTACAATTAGGTTTAACTGCTCATAGGGACGGTCTAAAAGAAGAGCTGTTTTTTTGGCGCTGGCCTTTTGATTTAAGGCATGAAATACACTGCGCCGCTCAATTCCCGGCGTGCCGCTGATTCGGGCCGGCGGCTGCAGTTCATCTACTACTACCGGATCAACAATAAACATTGGAATGCCCAGCATTTCGCCAAGATCCGCTGCAATCAAAGCCCCCAAGTTAGCGGCGTGTTTGCCGTGAACGCCCGCCTCAAGCTGGCGAATCATGTTCAGGTTAATCCGGTAGGTCCCTCCCTCCAAAGGGGCCAAAAGGCCGCCTCTGGCCGCAATTGCGGTAAAAGAGGCCAAGTTAATGTTTTCTGCGTGCAGCCAGCGGATAATGACCTCTTTCCGAAAGCTGCGTTGATCCGCAATTTCACGAAACCGTGCCAATTCCTGACTGCTGTGAGGAAGGCAAGTAACCTTAGCCTGCACTAGATTTTCAAAAAGCGCTATTTTAGTGCTTGTAGAACCGGGATTAAGGACTAAAATCTTATGCATACAATCCCCCCCTAACTGCCCGGTAAGGAGCGGCAGGCAGCAGCAATGGCATTTAATTTGTTGTCCCGGCTATCGCTTCGGGAAGTGAGGATAATTGGAGAGCTGGCCCCGTAGATAATTCCCGCTGTTTTAAACCCGGCGGCATGGGCGAAGGCTTTGTACAAAATATTTCCCGCCGTTATTTCCGGAACCAGCAAAATATCCGCTTGGCCGGCCACTGGGCTGCTGAGGCCTTTTTGCTGAGCCGCTTTTTTGGAATAGGCGTTGTCAAAGGCCAGAGGGCCATCTACAAAAGCGGGTTTACTAAATTGTCCCCGTTTCCCCATTACCGCCAGGGCCGCTGCATCTACTGTTTCCGCCATTTGAGGGTTTACAGTTTCTAGCGCTGTCAAAACGGCCGCTTTAGGCTGAGAAAGATCCAGCGACCAGGCAAAACAAATGGCGTTATCCAGAATCTGACTCTTTTGTTCTAATCCGGGCTTAATATTCATGGCCGCATCAGTTAAAAGGCAAAGGCGTTTGGAAGGCAATTCAATTATAGCGATGTGGCTGAGCAATTTTTGGGCCCTGATCCCCCGCTCTTTATTTAAAACCGCTTTTAAGAGCACGCTGGTATTCAAATGCCCCTTCATCAACAAGGAGCAGCGCCCTTCTCGGACTAAACGAACAGCAATTTGGGCACTTTCAGCCGGATTTGCTGCGTCTTCAATTTGTAATACCCCCAACTCCAGCTGATTTTCTTTCACAAGTTCTTCAATTTCCCGCCGGGGGCCCGTGAGGACGACGCGGTCTAAAAAACCGCAAGCTACCGCTTCTTGGCAGGCCTGAAGAAGGTCTGGATCCAAGGCCCAAGCAACTGCAAGGCTTTGGCCCGCACGATCTTTAAGTTCGGCTTTTAGTTTTTTAAATCCCATTTAAGCTCCCTCCCAACTTCGGATTCGTTCTGCTCCCGCCTGGATTCTTTTCCCAGCCGAAAGTAAGGCGGGAAAGGCCTGGTTTCCCGGGTAAACCGAGAGTTGCCCCAAGAATCCAATCCGTTTTCGAAGCATAGTTACCAGTGATTGTTCCTGTGTTAATTCTCCGGCCAGGACGATCCCGTTTAAATCACCTTTTAAAGCGGCGCCGTAGGCGCCGATTTCTTTGCTGATCTGATAGGCGAAGGCCTCCCTAATCAGCTCCGTTTGAGAATCAGCGGAATTAAAAAGTTGGCCGGGATCTTTTATTCCTAAATAACCGCGGATTCCGCTCTGCTCACTGAGAAGGCGCTGTGTTTTTTTCCGGCATCCCAGAGACGAGCTCAATTCCAAAAGCGGCCCGAAAGGCAGGCCGCCTGATTGCTGCCAAGAAAAAGGTCCTTCATCCCGGCTGTTGCATAAATCTAATACCTTGCCGCCTACAACCGCTCCGATTTGTAACTCTTGGTTGAGGACGGCTATAATGAAACGGCTGGTTTGAAGATCGATCTTTTTCCTGTCCGATTCCATTTTCGCTAAATACTTGAAAACAAAATAATCGCCTTTTAGGTCCCTTTGCAGGTGCGGTGTGCCCGACACTAAAGCCTGAGGCAGCACCCCTTCGATAAAAGGATCTATGGCATAGGCCGGTATTTCCAGCCTATTTGCTAAAACACGCGCCGCGATCAAGGCGGCTTGATCTGCCTCTTTATGAAGGTGTAGGTTTTTGAAGAATAGATCGTCTAAGAGATAAAACCCAGCAGGGGCCGCATGAAAAACGGAGCCTGCAGTAACGATCAAGGCGGGATGGTGCCCCGCTTGGGAATTAACCGCAGCCCACTCCAAAATAGATGCAGCCAGCCGGGAGCAGTTAGGATCATGAAAGGAAAACTGAGTTGAAATTAGGAGATCTTGATAAAACAGGGCCAATCGAAGATCCGTAGCTTGGGAATAGACTGCCAGGATGGCCATGGCCTCTGCTCCTCTCTGCTTCTAAAATGCAAAAAGCAGGTATCTGGTTGCTACCTGCCTTCTTTAATATATGGAGATTTCGAGATTGTGCTTAAGATTCCTGCCCAGAAGGTAAAGCTTCTTTTCGGGAAAGGTTAATCCTGCCTTGGCGATCAATTTCAATGACTTTGACCATGACTTCCTCGCCGATGCTTACTATGTCTTCCACCTTATTAACTCTTTTTCGATCTAACTGAGAAATGTGGACAAGTCCTTCCTTGCCCGGCAGAATCTCCACAAAGGCGCCAAAATTCATAATTCGTTTGACTGTGCCCAAGTATGTGGCGCCAACTTCCACATCTTTTACGTAACGTTCCACCATCTCCCTTGCCTTTTGCCCACCTTCTCCATCAGTAGAGGCAATATAAACTCTGCCGTCGTCTTCAATATCTATAGCTACACCGGTTTCGTCAATAATTTTTCGGATCACTTTACCGCCGGGGCCAATGACATCCCGGATTTTATCCACAGGAATTTCCAAGGTAATGATACGGGGGGCATAAGGGGATAATTCCCGACGCGGACCGGCAATAACTTCTTCCATTTTCTTTAAGATAAACAAGCGTGCCTGCCTGGCTTGCTCTAGGGCTTCCGCCATGATCTCTTGAGTTACGCCTGCAATCTTAATATCCATTTGAAGGGCGGTAATCCCCGCAGAAGTACCTGCTACTTTAAAGTCCATATCGCCAAAAGCGTCTTCCATTCCTTGAATGTCGGTGAGGATGGTATAATCGTCATCCTCCATCATAAGGCCTACTGCGATCCCGGCAACGGGTCTTTTAATGGGTACGCCGGCATCCATTAAAGCTAAGGTGCTTCCGCAAATACTTGCTTGGGAAGAGGAACCGTTGGATTCCAAAACTTCCGAAACTAAACGCAAAGTGTAGGGGAAATCTTCTTCCTTGGGGATCACTGGAAGTAAAGCTCTTTCGGCCAGAGCACCGTGCCCGATTTCCCGCCGGCCGGGGCCGCGCATGGGGCGCACTTCTCCCACGCTGTAAGCTGGAAAATTATAATGGTGAATATAACGTTTGCTTTCTTCATCCGTTAAATTATCCAGCATTTGTTCATCGGATTTTAAGCCTAAGGTCAAGCCGGTTAAGACCTGGGTTTGGCCCCTAGTGAATATTCCCGATCCGTGAACCCTGGGTAGAACACCCGCCGCACAAGAAATAGGGCGGATTTCCTCGGGCTTGCGGCCATCGGGCCGGAGTTTTTCCTTGGTAATCAAACGGCGGACCTCCGCCTTCACTGCTTCATCAAAGGCCAAATTTAAATCACCTTCGTTTTCTTCATACTGCTCTTCCCCAAAGCTGTCAAGATAAGCCTGAAGGCTTTCTTCCCGGACCTTCTCGACTAACTCCTCCCTTTCCAGTTTTTCTGCAGTCTGCAAAGCAGAAGTAAGTTTTGGCGCGGCTTGTTTTTGAATCCATTCTTTTAATTCTGCTCCTGGTTGGCTAACGGCAACTTCTAGTTTTTCTTTGCCGATTTGGCGGCGAATGGCCTCCTGTAAATCACAAATTTTCTGTACAACCTTATGCCCGTAAGCTATCGCTTCCAAGGTAGTTTCTTCTGATACTTCCTGGGCAGCCGCTTCCACCATGGTTACAGCTTGAGCGGTACCGGCAACAACTAAATCAAGGCCGGATTGGGCTTCTTCTTCCAAGTTAGGGTTGATAATAAATTCGCCGTCAACTAATCCAACCTTGATTCCCGCTACAGGCCCTGAAAAAGGAATGTCAGAAATATGTAAAGCACAACTGGCACCTATTAGGGCGGCAACGGTAGGTGAATTATTCTTATCCACTGATAAAATAGTGGCTACAATCTGGACATCATGGCGAAAACCTTCGGGAAATAAAGGCCGCAGAGGCCGATCAATCATACGGGCCGAAAGGGTTGCCTCTTCACTGGGGCGGCCTTCTCTCCTGCCCCACCCCCCCGGTATTTTTCCTACGGAATATAAGCGCTCCTCGTAATCAATCAATAAAGGAAAGAAATCAATACCCGTCCTGGGCTCTTTACTCATAGTTGCTGTAACAAGTACAGCTGTGTCTCCGTAACGGACCAAAACGGACCCGTTAGCTTGCTGAGCTAAGGATCCAAACTCAAGAACCAAGGGGCGTCCCCCGAGCTCTAAACGAAATTGGGTCATCTTTTAACCTCCAGTTTTATTCTGTTCAGCATCTAACACTAGTATTGCCTTTTTGCGATTTGCAACGTCTTATTCAAAAAAGAGCGGGTGTCCCCGCTCACCAACTTATCGGCGTAAACCTAGTTCTTCAATCAAATTTCGATAACGTTCAATGTCTTTTTTAGCAAGATAATTTAAAAGCCCGCGCCGCTGTCCAATCATTTTATAAAGACCGCGGCGGGAATGGTGATCATTTTTATGCACCTTCAGATGTGCAGTCAACTCATGAATACGCTTGGTAAGAATGGCTACTTGAACCTCCGGCGATCCGGTATCATTGTCATGCCGGCTGAACTGCTCAATAATTTGTGCTTTTGATTCCGATGAAATCAAAACAGACACCTCCAATTTTCTAAAAAAATCCGCTTCCCAAGAAAAACGGCGGAGAAACGTCTTTCCTAGCAAAGGGTTTCTAATTGCTATTCTAACACAATTTTTAGGCCTTGTAAATGAAATCCCGGCAACAATCTGCGGGCCAAAGCTACATCGGCTTTAATTTGTTTTTGCAAGGCAGCAGCCGAGGGGCAGCAAATTATATCGCGCAAGCGCCTTAAAAATTGTAATTTTAGCTCCTGATTGTACAATTCGCGGTTGAAATCCAGTATATATGTCTCAATAGTTTTCGATCTCCCGGCAAAAGTCGGATTGGTGGCAATAGACGTTAGGGCAGGCAGGCTCTGATCACCCAGGAGACATCGGGTAAGATAGACACCTTCTTTAGGCGGAAGGACCTGGGGATCAATTCTCAAGTTGGCAGTAGGAAACCCTAAGCGGCGCCCCCTGCCGCTGCCCCTGACTACGCGTCCTTGATAAAATGGGAAATACCCAAGTAAAGCTGCAGCCTGTTCAATCTTTCCGCCGGCGATTAAATCCCTGATGGTGCTGCTGTTGATAACGCGGCCGTTTTCAAATGTGATTGGCGGTATGATAGTTACTCCAAACCCGTATCTGGAGGCCATTTTTTCCAGAAGACGGGGGGTTCCGCCCCTTGCGCTGCCAAAAGTAAAATTGAAACCGCAAATAACATGTTCGGCCCGGAGCCCCTTGACTAAAATTTCAAGAACAAAATCTTGGGCGGAAAGGGCCGCTAGTTCTTGATTAAAAGGCAGCCATGCGATTTCATCGATACCCAGGTTTTGAATTAACTCAACCTTTTGTGCAAAAGAAGTAAGCAAACGTATATCCTGTTGAAAAACCTGCTGGGGCGGTAAATCGAAAGTGAATACAGCACTGGTTCCTGCAGAAGGGCGGTGCTTCAAAGCGGCTTTTAAAAGCTGGCGATGACCGCGGTGGACTCCGTCGAAGGTACCTAAAGCCACACTTCGTCTCCCGTTTTTTTGTCTGTTAATCCAATTAATTTTCAGTGTTATCCCCCCACAAAAACCCGGAAGGGCTGGCAAATCAAGCGGTCAGTCCTTTTAATTTCCGCCAGGGCCAAGACATCGCCTTCGATACCCAAAAGTACAACTTGATCACCGACCGTCAGGGCCGTGGGAACATCGATCAAATCTCCGGGCAGGATAAAATTGCCGTGGCGAATCCGTTCTTCCGCCAGGGGGTTTACCTTGACTTGAATCCAATCAGGTAAACCTTTCTGCATTGGTAAAAGGAACTTGAGGTTGTTCTGCTTGACCAAACTTTGGATGTCTTCCAAAGTATAAGCGTCCCGAGTACTAAAGGGCCCGCTTTGAATCCGGGCTAGAAAGGACATATGGCCCCCAACCCCCAGTTTGGCCCCAAGATCATGGCAAATAGTGCGCAAATATGTGCCTTTAGAGCAGACAACTTTAAGCAAAATCCTACTGCCAAAACGCAAAGTGTCCCCTTCCCCGTTCCAAATCCGATGAATATTTATTGAATAGACCTGGACCCGGCGGGGTTTTCTAGGAACGGCAATATTTTCCCGTTTCCATTGGTAAAGGCGTTTCCCTCGGACTTTTACAGCCGAGGCCATGGGCGGCGTCTGCCAGATGTTGCCTTGAAATTCTGCGGCAGCTTCCGCAAATTGAAGCAGCCCAATTGAAAAATTGGTGTTTAATTCTACGGTTGCACCGCCCGCATCTTGTGTATCGGTGGAAATACCCAGGGTCAGCTCGGCGATATAGGTTTTTTCGTGCTCCATTACGTAGTCCGAAAGACGGGTGGCACTGCCAACCACTAGGGGTAAAACACCGCTTGCCCCCGGATCCAAAGTACCTGTATGGCCTATTTTTTTGATCCCCAATTGTTTTCTGGCAAAGCTTACAGCTTGATGTGAACTCATACCCGGGGGTTTAAGTAAATTGATTATTCCGTTCATCGATCTCCCCTGCATTCAAATATTCCTTGGCCAGCTCCACGACGCGAAGTACAATCTGCTCAAAATTGCCTAATAAAGTTGCTCCCGAAGCCAGTTTGTGGCCTCCCCCTCCTAAATAACGGGCTAAATAACCTACATCCACTTGGTTAGCCCTAAAGCCCAGGCGGATTTCACCCGGTTTGATCTCGCGGAAAACCATGGCAATTTCCGCTGTATCCACCATGCGGGCAAAATTAACTAAGTGGTCGGTCTGCTCGGGAACAACTTTGAAATCATGAAAATCGTCGTAACTAACAGCGATCCAAACTAACTTCCCCTCCGCCGCAATCTGCAGCCTTGTCAAAGCAAAACCTAGGAAGCGCATAAAATCATAAGTTTGGGAACTAAAGATCTCTCGGGCCAGGGGGGCGGGTTTTACGCCGTATTCCACAAGTTCAGCGGCAATTTTGAAAACACCGCTGGTGGTGTTAGCATGGCGGAATCCGCCGGTATCTCCGATAATACCCCCATATAAGGCTGTGGCGATCCGCAGATCAAGGGGAATCTCCAGTGCTAGCAACAGCCGGTAAACAATAACACTAGTGGCAGCTGCGCCGGGATCTACATAGACAATTTGACCAATACCGCGGCCCCTTTCGTGGTGATCGATGTTGATCAAGCATTCCGCCTTCTGTACCTTAGAAGCAATACTGCCTGTTCTTTGGGGTTCGCAATCTAATACAATAACACAACTATCCCCTGGATCAAAATCAGTGGGAATGTGTTCAATCTGTTCCAGCCCGGGCCAACTCAGATAAGGAGGAATCGGATCTGCACTAACCAAGCGGCAGGTTTTCCCCATTTTTTTTAAGCCAAAGTATAATCCCAGCATTGACCCTAAGCTGTCGGGATCGGGGTGTTCGTGGCCGACCAAAATATAATTATCTTTTTTTCGGAGATAGCTTACCAATTCCTGAAATGTATTCATTTTTAATTCTCGCTGTCTTTTTTTGATTTTTGCAGTGTTTTAAGCAAGGCATTGATCCGAGCCCCTTCTTCCAAAGAAGGATCAAAATGAAAAGTTAGCTCGGGAATGTGCCTGACTCGAATTCTTTTAGCCAGCTCGGACCGGATGAAGCCCTTGGCCCGATCCAAACCGCTTAAAGTTGTCTTTCTCTCTTGTTCATCGCCCAACATACTAAAAAAGATTTTCGCAAACGATAAATCCCTGGAGACATCCACATCTGTAATGCTGATCATTCCCAACCTGGGATCTTTCACCTCGTTAGCAATAATTACACTAATTTCGCGCTTGATTTCCTCGCCAACTCTTACATGTCGCTCAACCATTCTTACCACCTCTAAAGAGTACGTGCTACTTTTTGCATTACGAACGCTTCGATTACGTCGCCAATTTTAATGTCGTTAAAACGTTCCACGCCGATTCCACATTCGTAGCCGTGCACAACTTCCCTTACATCGTCTTTAAATCGTTTCAAAGAAGAAATTTTGCCCTCGTGCACAATAACATTATCCCTCAAAACCCTTACTTCAGCTGTCCTGGTGATCATCCCGTCCAAAACGTAACAGCCGGCAACTACTGCACCGGGCACTTTAAATGTCTGGCGGACTTCTGCCCTGCCCAGAAATTCTTCTTTAAATTCCGGATCAAGCAGGCCTGCCATTGCTGCCTTAATGTCGTCCAGTAAGTTGTAAATGATACGATAAACACGGATATCAACACCGTCGCGCTCAGCGGCTTTTTGAGCATTCGGCTCGGGGCGCACATTAAAACCGATGATAATGGCATTAGAAGCCGCGGCCAAAAGTACATCGGATTCGGAAATGGCACCAACAGCCTGGTGTATTATTTTTACCCGCACCTCATCGGTGGACAATTTTTCAACCGAGGCCCGCACAGCTTCCGCCGAACCCTGCACATCGGCCTTAATAACGAGGTTTAGTTCCTTAACTTCGCCTTCTTGAATCTTCTGGAAAAGATCATCGAGAGTCACCCTGCTGAATTTGCTTAAATCCCGTTCCCGTTGTTTTTCTTGTTGGATAGCAGCAATTTGCCTGGCAGTCTGTTCATCGTCCACAACGACAAAAGGGTCGCCTGCTTGAGGCACATCACTGATACCCAAAACTTCTATTGCTGAAGAGGGGCCGGCTTCTTGCACAGTTTCTCCCAGATCGTTAATCATGGCCCTTACTTTTCCACAAACATTGCCGACTGCAAAGGGATCACCGACTCGAAGCGTACCAGTGGAAATTAAGACCGTGGCTACGGCTCCCCGGCCCCGATCCAACTGGGCCTCAATAACCACGCCCCTGGCAGGACAGTCCGGATTTGCCTTCAACTCTTCCATTTCGGCCACCAAAAGAATCATTTCCAGTAATTCATTAATCCCCTCCCCGCGTAAAGCGGAGACGTTGACTGCTATGGTTTCCCCGCCCCAGTCCTCCACAACTAAACCGTGCTCAGTCAGCTCCTGCTTGACCCGCTCCGGGTTGGCAACGTTTAAATCAGTTTTATTAATAGCAACGATAATAGGGACCTGGGCGGCTTTAGCGTGATTAATGGCTTCAACGGTCTGAGGCATAACCCCATCGTTGGCAGCAACTACTAAAACAGCAATATCGGTAACTTGGGCCCCTCGGGAGCGCATAGCGGTAAAAGCCTCATGCCCGGGGGTATCCAAAAAGGTAATTTCTTTACCGCCGAATTCTATTTGGT
>JAAYRS010000192.1 GCA_012518645.1 Bacillota bacterium | reverse complement strand
GCTCGTTTCAGGGCCGGGGCATCGTTTATGCCGTCTCCGGTCATTGCTATTATCTGGCCGTTGCTTTTTAGGGCATCAATAATCCGAACCTTATGTTCTGGAGAAACCCGGGCGAATACACTAACCTTTTCTACCGCTTCATCCAGGTCTTCATCGCTCATTTGATTTAATTCCGCCCCGGTAATCACTTCATCATCGGATGAAATAATACCCAATTGACGGGCAATGGCTGCAGCAGTTTCGCGATAGTCACCGGTAATCATAACCGTGCGTATGCCAGCGGATTTACATAATTTTATTGCTTCTATAGCTTCCGGCCGTGGCGGGTCAATCATACCCACCAGTCCACAAAATACCATCTCCTGTTCATCATCTTCTGGAGTAGGATGCTCGGGAATTTCTTCCAAGTTTTTGAAGGCCATGGCCAGAACTCTGAAGGCCTGGCTTGCCAGGGCCTTGTTTTCATCCATTACCGCCTTTATATCTTCCTCAGTTATGGCAGCTATGGTGCCATCACTGTGCATTATATGGGTACAGCGCTCCACCAGTATATCTGGAGCACCTTTTGTAAAGGCAGCTAATTGACCGTCTGCAGTTTTATGAAAGGTAGTCATCAGCTTGCGCTGAGAATCAAAGGGAATTTCCTGTAGCCTGGGCTGGACTTTGTTGATTTCATCCCTGTCAATCCCCGCCTTGGCTGCCGCCACAATCATGGCGCCTTCTGTAGGGTCACCGATTATGCGCCATTCATCGCTGCCTTCTTCCGTAATTTGTTCCAGACGGGCATCATTGCAAAGTGCCTGTATTTCCATTAGTCGTGCTACAGCCGGCTGCTGAGAAAGGTCAACTTCCTGGCCATCAATGATTAGAACTCCTTCCGGGTTGTATCCATCTCCTGTAACATCTATCTCCTGACCCAAGGTATACATTTTAACAATTGTCATCTGATTTTGGGTCAGTGTACCAGTCTTATCCGAACAAATAACCGTAGTGCTACCTAAGGTTTCCACAGCATGAAGTTTTTTCATGATGGCATTGTGCTTAACCATTCGTTGCATTCCTAATGCCAATACAATGGTAACAACGGCCGGCAAACCTTCAGGAATAGCTGCAACTGCCAGACTGACAGCGGTCATAAACATGGCTAGGGGTTCCTCACCACGTAGAAGCCCCAAACCCAGCACAATAGCACATATTACCAAACATGCGGTTCCTAGGATTTTCCCCAATTGGGCCAGCTTGCGCTGCAGGGGAGTATCCTCCTGTACATCTTCCTGTATCATCTTGGCAATGTTTCCAATTACCGTGTCCATACCTGTTGCAGTTACAATGCCACTGCCCCGGCCATAGGTTACCAAAGTGCTCATAAAGCCGCAATTAACCTGATCGCCTAAGCCTACGTCTCCCTCCAGCCTTGCATTGGCCTGCTTTTCTACAGGTACGGATTCGCCAGTTAAAGCAGCCTCTTCCACTTTAAGGTTGATAGAGGATACTAGCCTGATATCTGCAGGTATGTAGTCACCAGTTTCCAGTATTACCAAATCCCCGGGTACAAGTTCAGATGCTGGAATAGATAATTCATCCCCACCGCGAATAACCTTTGCATCCGGAGCTGACATCTTTTTAAGTGCTTCCAATGCTTTACCTGCCCGGAATTCTTGTACCACGCCCAGTACGGCGTTTATGATTACGATACCGATTATTACCAAGGCATCTACAACTTCCCCTACCAGGAGGGACACCAGACTGGCTGCCAGCAGGATAATAACCATATAATCCTTTAATTGGGCAACAAGCATTTGAACAACGCTTGTGCCTTTCTTTTGCTTAAGTTCATTGGGCCCATACTTTTCTAAACGAGATTCTATTTCACTGGGTGGCAAACCGTTGCTAGTATCAGTGCCTAAGCTTGCACTTACCTCTGCTATACTCTGCTCATGCCATGGACGTTTTTCCAATTTTTGCACCTGCTTTCTTCCCTCATTTTCTCTCACTATTGGAATTAGATAAACAGCAATAGCATTTCCTTAGAAAATCTATTTTAGTATGATTGGTTTCTATTATCTATACTATGTAATATAAAGTGCACTGTTTAGAGTAATATGATTTTATCACTAATTTTTACCAAGCTCAAATCTTTTTATAGCACTATTTTTGCTTATTCTTCTTAATTTTTCCCTTAATAAGCTTGTTTCTATTCTCTTACATTAAAATTACAATACTTGTATTATCTATTATTACAAGCTATAACCGTAATTGTATAAATTTTATATTAAAGTTCTTAATTGCATCCTGGAAATTTCCCACAAAAAAACCGGCAGTTGTAGAAACTGCCAGTTTATTAGATCTTAGTTCTAAGTTAATTTAATTAGCCAAACAATGCCATTAACACACCTGCTGCAACAGCTGATCCGATCACGCCTGCCACATTAGGACCCATTGCATGCATGAGCAGGAAGTTGGAAGGATTGGCTTTCTGCCCTTCTACCTGAGATACTCTGGCTGCCATGGGAACTGCCGAAACACCAGCAGAACCGATGAGAGGATTGATTTT
>JAAYRS010000191.1 GCA_012518645.1 Bacillota bacterium | reverse complement strand
GGCATCTTTACCCATTAAAGCAAAGACCCCGATCTTCAAATTGCCCCGCTCCAAAATTAAGTACTCCTTCACTCCATAAAAGCTTAGGGCCTCCTGCAATTCCCGCAAGGAGGGAGTCAACCCGCTCTCTTTACCGCTGGGGAATGCTAAATTTGAGGCAACAATCTGCGGGAGGGGATCGCCGCTTTCTAAAGCAGCCCTTAAGCTGCCGGCCAAACCAGAGGCCCGGTAGTCGAATTCGTGATTGCCAAATGTCGTAACATCATAGCCCATGTGCCCCATAATCCTCAACTGGGGGGCATGGCTGGTAAAAATGGTTTGAAAAAGCGTGCCCATAGAAAAATCGCCGCCGTCAACCAAAAGCAAATCCGGATCACGTTCTCTTTCGGCTTTAATAGCGCTTTGCAGCCTGGCGAAACCTCCTAGGGTTTGAATTTTTCCTTCTTTGTACACAGTATAAGGCAGCAGATGATCGTGCAGATCATGGGTGAACAAAATGGTAACACTTTCCTCTTCGGCGAAAACCGCCGCGCAAGGCAGCAGCAAATGAAATAAGAAGGACATTAGAATCGCAAAACCGCATATTTTTTTTATTGACCTGGACATTATTAAGCCTCTCTTCAAGGTAAGATCCAATCTTCTAATTTCCCCGCCCCAGGTGTTCCTGGAGTTTTTCGCAGCGGGAAGGGTAGAATTTGCCATCTATTAATTTCCAATATTGGGCGTTGGTCCCTAGGCGCCCAATATTTTGAACCAGCCTAGGATGGCAGGTTAAGACAAAAATTTGGTGAGTTTTCGCCATTTCCCCTAATAGGCCCAGGGACTGTTCTAAATGCCTGCTGTCAAAGTTAGCGAAAGAATCATCGATAATAAGAGGGAGGGCAGGTTTAATCTCTAGAATACGGCTGATCCTTACCGCTAAATAAAGCTGTTCCCTGGTCCCCCTGCTTAGCATGTCAATGGTTTCGGGACGAGCGTCTTCCCGGGCTATGGCGGCAAAATCTGATTCCGAAAAACTATCCGCCGGGTAAATCCCCGCGTAATCCCCGCTGGTAATGCGGCTGAAAATACGGCCGGCGCCATCCATGACGTTTTCCCTCATTCCCTCCAGTACCCGGCGTTCCACCTCTTCCAGTAAAAAGGCTGCTGCCATGTATAAAGCATAGTCTTCGGCTAAGGGCCGCAGTTTACTTCTGTTTTGGTCTATCTCCCGGCGGCCTTGAACCAAATTCTCTATCGCCGCCAATTGTTCCAGTTCCAAAAGGAGCCTTTGTTCCAGTTCCTTTAGATCTTTCAGTTTCCCTCTTTTTTCGTCACGCTTTTGCAGAACAAGGCCGTATACCTTTGCCAACTCCCCCTTAACCCCAAAGGAGCTGCATTCGCTTTTAAATAAGGATAATAACTGTTCTTCATCGGCGGGGGTTGAGCCTTCTTTCCCGCCAAAAGCCTGCCGAACCGCGTCAGAGGCCAGGGAACCAAGTATCGTCCGCTGTAGATCTTCTTTCTTTCCCCGAAGTTTATCGTATTCTAAGGCCTTCCGGCCCTGAACTAAAAATAGCGCTGTCTTCGATTGAAAATCGAGTGGTTCCCCCAAGCTGAATCCTTCCATCATTTTTATAATTTGATCTATCCGTGCCTGAGCTTTCTCCTCCAGAATTCTTAGTTCTTGAGCCTGTCCTAACCGCTTTGCCCACTGTTCTAACTTAGTTTGGATCAAATCCCAAGCCTCTTGCTCAAGATCGCCCCCCGGATCAAAATGGGGTAATTCTTGAACATCTTTTCCCTTTTCAAGTTGAATCAAAAATTGTTTGTACCGCCGCAGCTCTGTCTGCAGATAACTTCTCTCCGCTTCAAATTCCCGGTTTAAGGAATCTAATTCATCAAAGCCGTCTTGCAGCCTTTTGATTCTCAACAGATGGGCTGGTAAAGCCTGGAAGGGATCACCCGGTTCCATACCCATTGCCTTCTTTAAGGAATTCAATTCCTCTTCTGCCCTTTTCAAAGCCGGCTCTTCCTCCCGGGCCGATTTTTCTTCCTGCCTAATAGCAGTCAGCAATTCCGTAATCCGTTCCTTCTGTTTTATAATCAAGGCTTCAATTTCCCTGTTTTCCCCGGCTTTTAAAACGGCAAGGACCGCTGCCCCGAAAGCACCGCTGATGCCCAGCAAAATACCAAAGGAGGGGTTAAAAACAGATAATAGCAGCCCGCCGAGGATGAAGGCCAGGGATAAGAAATAATATTGCTTAATCCCCGTTTTTATTTTGTCTTCTTTGAAAACTGCCGTTTCTTTTTCCAAGGTGTACTTTTCAGCGTAGAGCCGATTCAATTCAGTGGCACGAGCTTCTGCTTTGCTCTGTAAATCCTGGTATTCCTTGATTAACTGCCCTATCCGTTCCGATTGAAGAAGATCTGTCCTGATCTCCCGTATTTTTCGGGCCCGGCCCTTCTCCCAATCGACGTTAACTTCTTTTATTCCTGCTGCTAAAACTTTCTCCTTGTCTTGAAAGTTTTGGCGATTTTTAAGTACCAAACGCAGCCGTTCTTTGAGGCCTGAAATCCCCGCTTTTAAACTGGCCAGGTCCCCGGCTCGGCTTAAAAGTAGTTCCCTACCCGCAGCGGACAAGCCTAACTCAATTTCTTTTTCCTGGATTTCCTGTTCAACTGATTCCAGCTCCGCCTGGAGGACTTCGATTCTTTCCAATTCATATTCTGAAGGCCCTCCCCGCCAATAGTAGTCTTGTTTTTGTTCAAGTTCCGCCTCCAGCTGGATCCAGTCCAAATATTTTTCGAAATTGTTCTTGATCAGATCTAAACGAATCGCCTGCCGATCAAGCTCTTCCAACTTTAGGCTCAATTCCTTAATTTCTTCTTGCACCAACTGCAACTTTTTTTGTTTGGCCCGATACTCCTCTTCCTGGCGAAGGCCTTTACCCCTAAGCACCTGGCCTTTTTTAATATTTTCAGCGTAAGCTTTAAATTGGGCTACCTGCGGATCACCTTTGATTCCGCCAATTTGGCGCGCCTGATTAAAAAATTTCCGGGCCAGCTGGGGTAACAGCATCACATCTTTTAGGCCGGCGCCCAGTAAAACAGACTGCAGCCGATAATGATCTTCCCGCGGTAAATTTCGAACCGGGCCGAGCTCGTCCAAAGTGATGGTAAAAAGCTGCCTATAAGTGAAGCCATCCAAAGGATAAAGTTCCCGGACCTCTTGCAAAGAAGGGTTTTTACCGCCAATCTTTTCTAGGACAGGCTCACCGTAACCCTGCAGGCTAAGCTGATAGAGATTTTGATCAAAACTGAGTTCTGCCTCCAGTTCGTATCGGCTTTGGGGAGCAGGCAGACCGCTTCCTCGGGGAAATCCGTACCCCAAGTATCTTAAAACGTGGAGCAGGGTTG
>JAAYRS010000190.1 GCA_012518645.1 Bacillota bacterium | reverse complement strand
GGTTTTTACTGCTTATCTTTGTTTCCCGGCCTTTGGCGGGGTTTGCCCTTCGGTTTACAAACTTCGAGTACTTTTGGCTGGGCGTATTTGGTTTATCTATGAGTGCTGTTATTACCACGGGCAGCACCAATAGGGGATTTATTTCCGCTTTTTTAGGGTTACTTATTTCCACAATTGGGGTGGATATCACAACGGGTTTTCCGCGGTTTGTTTTCGGATCTGCGGAGCTGATGGACGGTGTTGAATTTATTCCGGCCATGATCGGCCTGTTTGGGGTTTCAGAAGTATTTAGGTATGTGATGAATCCCGGTGATTTTAAGCGGCCGAGCATAGTAGATAAACTTAAAGTCAGTTTTAGTAATATTAGCGCTATTCTCTGGAAATTCAAGGGGACCATCGCCCGTTCTTCCTTAATCGGCACCTGTATCGGTGCTTTGCCGGGCGCTGGCGCGGATATTGCCGCCTGGGTTTCCTACGGCCTTGGAAAGCGCTTGTCCAAGCATCCTGAAAAGTTCGGTACAGGCTATGAAGAGGGCGTTTTGGCTCCAACTTCCGCTAACAATGCTGCCCTGGGAGGGACTTGGATTCCGGCCTTGGTCTTTGGTATCCCCGGTGATACTATTACAGCAATTGTCCTGGGAGCCATGCTGATGTACGGTCTCAAACCGGGCCCCCTCATTTTCACCCAAAGCCCTGAATTGGTGAACCAAATCTTCGCAGTAGGGATAATATCTCAGATTTTTATGATGGGTATCGGCTTGCTGGGCATTAAAGGCTTTAGTTATGTTTTAAAAATACCCAGTAATATAGTGATGCCCGCTGTGCTGGGGTTTTCCATAGTTGGTTCTTTTGCTTTGCGCAATAGTTCCTTTGATATCTTAGTTATGTTGGCCTTTGGGATTTTGGGGTTTCTTATGGAAAGAACTTCAATCCCTCTGCCTCCCCTGATCTTGGGGCTTATTCTTGGGCCCATGATTGAAGATAACTTACGGGTGGGTCTTTTAAAGACATCGGGTCAGATTGGATCTTTTTTCACCAGGCCTATCTGCGCAATCTTAATATTGATCATTGTGGTTGTTCTCTTCGGTGAGCAGGTTTTTAAAGCCGGGAAGTATTTGTTTAAAAAATTTAACGAGAAAGGACAGATGAAAACATGAAAGCTAAAGAAATAATTGGGATTATCCCTCCTATTCAATCGTCATTTACAAAGACAGGTGAAATCTATGCCAAGGGTATGAGGGAAATCGTTTCTTTTACACTCCCTCACGTTAATGGCTATTATCCCATTGGGACTTATGGCTGCGGCCCTTTGATGTCAATCGCGGAACGTAAAGAAGCTTTGGAAATTATCGCTGAAGAAGTTAACGGCAAAGTGCCGATTATTGCCCATGTGGGCACTGCGGATACTAAAACAACTATTGAACTTGCCCAACACGCAAAATCCATAGGGTGCGCCGGCGTCGGTGCCATTGCCCCCTATTATGTGCCCAATTTACCGGAGGACTCGCTGTTTAATCATTTTGCCAGACTGCTGGATGCAGTTAATGAGGATGATTTCCCGGTATTTCTTTATGACAATGGAACCTACTCGCAGAACCCCGTCTCCCCCGAACTATTGGGAAGACTAGCCGATTACGGCTTAAGGGGCTGCAAAGATAGTTCTTTTGATTTGGTGAACTTCTTTATGTACCAGGATGCAGTTGCTAAACATCCGGATTTTAATGTAATTATTGGTACTGAAGCTATTTTTGTCGCCGCTTTTGAAGCGGGGGCAACCGGCTGTGTCTGCGGCATGGGCAATATATATCCGGAATTAATGGCTGAATTGTATCAAGCGCAGATTCAAGGAAAACGGGAAGAAGCCATGGAACTGCAGCGCCGGATCCTCAGGTTGCGGCGGATTACAAAGAATGGGCCTACCGTCCCCATCCTGCATGAAATCCTTCGCCAACGGGGTGTGGATGCCGGTTACCCCAGAGAACCCTACATGCCCATTGATGATGAGCTGAAAACAAAAGTGATCAGGGAACTAAAGGAACTCAAGTTCCTCTAAACCAGCTTGGGCCACGAAGTTTTGTTTTAAAAAATAAGGCCTCGGGCAGCGGGGTGCGGAGGAACTGCAAAATTGTCCCCCGCACCCCCGCTTTGGGGTAGAAAAAGGCCGGAGCAGGGTCTTTTTTTATTTCCGCGGGGCCGCAATATCCCCAACTGTAAAACTATTGTAAAGATTGTTGTTTAAATTGTTCTCGGTAAAAAAATTTCCTAATCCGCCTATTTACCTATTCATAGTGTTTTCCGCCAAAAGAGCAGGTAAAAGGGAACGGATGTATGAGAAAACTTTAAAATCGTGGGAGGTCCCCGGGGGGTAAACATCAAAGGGGAGGGGTAACACTTTACAAAGGAGGCTAACAATTGATGAGATTTAGAGCTTCAAAGGGCAGAGTCTTTCCTCTTCTGGCACTTTTAGTATTAGCATTGTTTCTAGCTAGCTGCTCAGGCTGTGATCCGGATATGGACGGACCTGCACCTACAATGGACCCAACTATGCAGGTTCCATCAGGGCGGTAGCATAAAACTCAAAAGTGTTAGACTCCGGAGTCT
>JAAYRS010000189.1 GCA_012518645.1 Bacillota bacterium | reverse complement strand
TTTCAAAATCAGCACTGTTTAGCTGGACCTAAAAGAGAAAGAGCATGATCAGAAAAACCGGGCTCATTGCGGATGGAGATTGCGCCTGCGCTCACGACAAAAAGCAACCCTCAAAGATAATAGCTATAAGTTTTTGGATTTCTTCTTTGCCGCTGCATTTTATTTACATTAGTTGTTCATGCAACCATTGCTTGGTCAACATTGGTATGACCAACATTTGCATAAAAAACTAAACAGCGTGTATTATTCTTTCTTCTCGTGTTTCTCCTGTTGATTCAGCATTTCAACAATTTTCCAGCCGCCAAAAGCATTCACTAGTTTAAACGCCCCTTTCCTAAACGTCTGCAAAGTTTCAGAATCAATACACTCCAAGGAACAGCTGGCCGTAACCAGGGACGGGACTTCTTCCAGCAGGTCTTTCCCCTCCGGCGTGACTTCAATAATGCGTTTTCCCGCATTTCCGCTGCGCACCTTTTTAGCCAGACCCTCCGACTCTAGGAAGTTTAAGACCACTTCCAGTTCTTCTTTAGAGCAGGTTGTCACTATCGCTAAATCGTTGAGAGTCACCCCTTTAAAATTGGCCGCAATCCACAACACCTGTAATTCCAAAACTGATAAGCCTAAGCGAAGCGCCTGTTTGAAAAGACAGTATTTCATTTCCTTATAAATGACAATAACGGCAAAAAAAGCTTCCATACATCCCATGGAAAACAAGTCTCTCACCCGCTTTTCTCCGAACCGCCGCTCTTCAATTCCGCTCCTCTAATCCTGGATAAATTGTGGACCACAAAGGCAGTATAGGGTTTTCCCTCAATCCGCTTTGTAATCTTTAAAAGCAAATCCAAGAAGGCCTTCTGCTCTTCCTCTGTTAATCCCCGCAAGCCGCGGGCAAATATGCAGTTGCTTCCGTGGATAGAAGCCAGGTTTTCTCTTATTTCATTTCCTTCGGCGGTAATCCTAAACCCGTAGGAACGTCGATCCGCACCTGGTTCCCGCACAATTAGGCCGTTTTCCTCCAAGGAAAAAACACACTTGGAGACGGTGCCCTTATCGCGCTGTAAATGCCGGGCAATTTCGCTGACTGTACAGGAATCAAACAACCAGACAGCCCACAACACTTGTTCTTCTGTGACCGTTAATCCCCAATTGGACGCAGATTTAGACCAGTCGTTATGAATTGTGTCCCACAATAAGCGGAGTAAAAAGACTGTTGTTATGTAGCGACTCGCTCGTGGTACTTCCATTGTTTGCCCTCCTGCCATCGAATTGATCCCTGGGCAATTGCTTCAGCTTTCGACAAAATCAGAGGTTATCCTGCAAAAAAATGGGACTATTCTGTTACATTTCCGAATAGTTTTTAAAGCAGAAGCTATAGACATCTTCGAGGCCAAAATTCAGTGCCTTTTGCCGTTTTGATTTGTTTGTGTTCCTGGGCAGCCTTAAAGAACAGGGAAAAATGCTGCCCTAAACTTTATTTTTTAATAAATCGCGGATCTCGGTAAGCAGTTTTTCTTCGTTGGATAATTCTGGCGGAGCCGGCGGTTCCGGTTCTTCCTCTTCTTTTTTCTTTAAATTATTGATCGTCCGGATAGCAATAAAAATGCTGAAGGAAATGATTAAAAAATCAAGGATGTTCTGCAAAAAATTGCCGTAAGTAAGGGCCAATTCCCCCGTTGCCTCATTAGCCTGACGCAGCACTAATTTTAACGAGGTTAGATCTATTCGCCCCAAAACAAGACCCAAAAGGGGCATAATCAAGTCATTGACCAAAGAAGTGACTATCTTGCCAAAAGCACCCCCGATGACAACACCAACTGCCAAATCTACTACGTTGCCCCGTAAGGCAAATTTCTTGAACTCTTCCAACATAAAACCACTTCCATTTCTGCAAAGTCAGCAATTACTCTTTTATTCGCTGACCGGAGCGTGTTTCCTGCGGAAAAAAGAGAGGTGTTCCCTTTCTTGCGGGGAAACACCGGTTTTTCCGTTTTTTCAAAACATCGGTTAAAATCCTAAACGCAGCCTTAGATAGAACGAATGGGGCCAATTCCACTGCCGGCCCGCCACGGAATGGGCCGCGGTTATCCTGGAGCAAGCAGCCAAAGATGCCATCCGGTTCTCCGGTCCCGGTTATAATAAGTTTATCACCGGGCTTCAAGGGATCGCTCGGATCTTTTTCGTCACCGCCCTGATCCACCGCTTTATAATCTTGCCTCGAGTCATCGGTGGGTACTAAGCCCTTTACAAGTTCTTTTACAGTCCAATCAGGAACTCCCGCGCAGAAGCCATCTTCATCGGGATATTCCGGTTCGTTAACTGCTTTAATGATCTTATCTCCGCGGCGTCTTTGATTTTAATATCAGTGTTGCTGCTAAAGACAATTTCCAGATCGGCTGTGGTCTGGGCCGCCTTGCCTGCCTGATCCCCAATCTCCGCCCGCGCAACATACTTGAAGATAGCCCGTCTTTCGCCGGATGCTCCCAATTACCGCCTGCACCCAGATCCCAGAATACGGTGCTGCCGATCTCGTTAGAGGTTCCTGTAATAGTTGGCTTTAGTCCATTAGTGACGGGAATCCCAGTGATGGTAATATCCGGGGCAGTGGTATCGATGATGCCTTCTTCATCATCGTTTTCGTCCCCAAATTTGTCTTTTACTGTCTCTTCAACGTGATATTTACCATTATCCAATTCATCGTTGAGTGCCGGATCCTGCAGCCATCTGCATTAGGTTCGCCTTCCGGAACAGCTGACTCAACGGGTTTCCCCATTATCTTAAATCCGTGCAGCAAAAATTACCCCACAAATTGGGGGGGATTTCAAAGAACTTCAATCGGGGGTCTGGAATAATTCGCGGAGCGACTTAAGAACAAGATCGGCGGCGTCCTCCCGGTATAAACCGTGGGGATCGAGCAGGCAGGTTTTCATCCCCAGCTGTTGAGCGGGGAAAATATCGTTTAAAAAATTATCCCCAATGGATAAGATTCTTTGTTCAGAAATCCCGGCCTCTCGAGCCGCTTTTAGGAAGACCTCCTGGGCATAACGGGGTTTTTCCGCTTCCGGATAAATTTTATCCATAATTTCTTCTAACCCCAGGCTTTTCAAAATGTGATTGGCATCCTCCAAATTACTATTGGTGGCAACGATTAGACTGATCTCCCCTTTTAGCCCCTCAAGCCAGGAGACAAGCCCTGGGATTGGTGTTAAAACCGCTTTTCCGCTGGAAAGGTAATCCCTGGTTTCTAAATAAGCGGAGTAAGTTTCCTCGAGGCCGTAATGATAAGCACAAGCAGCGGGAATCCACCAACCGTCCCCAATAGAAATAATCTTGGTTAGATCGAATTCCAGAGGCCGAGGGTAAATTTTTTGAACTTGGCCGGCGGACAGCGGTTTTCCTTTCCAATCCCAAGCCTGTAAAACCCTGCCCCCCGCAGTGGTTTCCAAGACCAAATCCTGAGTCCGATCATAAACCCGGCCTAACTTTAAAGTATGCTTTCCCTCCCAAACGGAATCTACATCCCGCCGGTATAAGTCCCGCACATCCCGAGAAAGCCGAGCTGCCAAACGCTGAGCATAGTATTGAAAATGAGCTGTATCTTCGTATAAAGTCCCGTCAAGATCAAAAATAATACCTTGAATATTAGAGAAATCAAGCAAAATATCAACCACCTAAATAATTATTTTTCTAATCCAAGCACTGCTAAAGTCAATTACTGTAACCACACCCGCAATCACAATTAAAGCCACTGAGCCCAGGGTTGCAGCCGCCCTAATATTGATTTCAAAACGAAACGAAGATGCAGCAATAAACTGCGGCAGAATTTGCGGACCGCTCCCTAGCGGAAAACCTCCAAAGACCTTGCCCCCGCGGAAGCCGAAGCCTCCCAAGGCCCCTACCGACATTTTCAATGATATCGGAATACAGTCTTCCCAACATCCCGGCGGAAGGAACCCCGGCCGCCATTAATCCGTAAGAAGCTACGAAAAAAAATAGCCAGGATCAACTCGGGGATTGTGCGAATCAAACCCGTGATCCCTTTGGAAAAATAGTAGGAAACTCTGTTTCTATCGATATTGCTGAAAGATATAGCAAAAGCGGCACCGATTGCAATCCCCAAAACAGCAATTCGGATTGTTTCCAAAAAAGCGGGGATTATTTGATCGCAAACGGCCCAATTAGGGGGAAGCATTTCCCTTATTAAGCCAAAAAAGAGGGGGATCCCCTCCCAGAGCAGGCCCAGACTAAATCCGATTTTTTGCGCAGGTCAAAAAAATGCAATTATTAAAAGAAAAGGAGCCTTTATTCCCTTGCGCAGTGAATTTCGGGGTTGCCCTAAACCTCCTTCGGCCTCGATATTTATTTCTAAACCTCGTTAGACTGGGCTGAACGGACTGCCCGTAAATATCCGTAAAAACATTCCCCGTTATTTCAGAAGCCGGGCCGTCAACAACCGACTTCCCCTCTCTTAGCCCGATAATCCTCTGCGCCGCATTTGGATCTAAATCGGCCCTAATCCCTACCCCACAATTGGGTCTGGCTTCTGTGCAGTCAAAAATTTCGACGATCTCCGGAACGTGGGGATATTCCAAAGCCATCTCTGCCCTGCTGCCGTGAAAGATCGACAAAGGCCTGTTTTCCCCTCAACGGCCGGAATCAAGGGACAAAGTTAACAGCGCAATGCCAACTAATACGAGCCGATTTGTATTCATATAGTTTTCCTTATTAAACCCTCTTTTTGGGAACCAAAAGCCGGTTCCCTGCTTTAAGGCCCGAACAACAATTTCTGCAAATAAACGAGGTTTCCTGCCCGTTTATCGATAATATGGACTTAAGAAGAGTTGACAAAGTTTTTTTCTTTCACAAAAATAATAAGGCGATCATTTTGCTTACTTACCACCGTTTTCTGCCCTGTTATTTAAAGGGATATACCAATCCTTTCTAGAATTGTTATAAATCGAGAAGGTTAAGGATTGTCCCTCATAGTCCGGCAACAAAAAGGGGCAGTTCATAGATATCCTTAGAAAACTAAGATAGGAGTGGATTTTGTGAAAAAGAAACAACTTGAGCGGATGCGTACGGGTAAAGGGTTTATTGCCGCCCTTGATCAAAGCGGCGGAAGCACGCCCCGGGCGCTTTTGCAGTATGGAGTAAAAGAGGATCGCTATCAGAATGATGACGAAATGTTTTCTATGGTCCACGAAATGCGGACGCGCATTATTAAAAGCCCCTCCTTTACCTCCGAACACATCCTAGCAGCCATTTTATTTGAAAACACCATGGAACGCGAAATTGACGGCCTGCTTACAGCAGACTATCTTTGGGAAGAAAAAGGAATTATCCCCATTCTCAAAGTTGATAAAGGCCTTGCTGATCTAGAAGACGGAGTCCAGTTGATGAAACCGATCGATGGTTTAGGCGAACTGCTAAAAAGAGGGTTAAAGCGCAATATTTTCGGGACAAAAATGAGATCAGTTATTAAAGAGGCCAACGAAAAGGGGATTAGAGCTATAGTTGAACAACAATTCGCCATCGGTAAAGAAATTGCCTCCTATGGTTTAATTCCCATTTTAGAGCCGGAAGTAGATATTCGAAGCCCGGAAAAAGATGCCTGTGAACAGCTGCTTAAAACTGAAATAGATCGGCAGCTGGAGATCCTGCCCGATGATGTTTTGATTATGTTTAAGCTCACCATCCCAACAGAAGTCGATCTTTACAGGGACATCATGGCTGATCCCCGCGTTATAAGAATCGCGGCCCTCTCCGGCGGCTACACCCGCCGGGAAGCAAACGAAAAATTAAGACAGAACAAAGGACTGATTGCCAGTTTCTCCCGGGCACTTTTAGAAGGGTTAAAAGAAGACCAGACAAAAGAGGAATTCGATGCTCTCTTGAAATCCTCAGTCACCAGCGTTTACGAGGCTTCTATTAGCTAACTCTTGTTTTCGGTTTAAAAAAATACGTTACTGGGCGGGGCTTTGGCCCCGCCCTCTCTTTTAAACTGATTTTCAGCAGAAAGCCCCTTAACCGCTGAGGCCGCTTTGATCAAATATATCTCCTTCTAAGGCCTTAATATTGCTGATAAGAACCGTTTTTTGCCCTAGGACAAGAGAACGCTCGTAGTCCGAGATTTTTGTGACCGTTCCTGTTTCCTGAACATAGGCTCCCCCGGGTTTGTGTTGATCAGGGACAAAATAGGTGATAGTGATAGTAGGCTGATCTTTCAAACACTCTTTGAGCAGAAGCAACTTAGTATTCAGCCTGGACTTTTCTGCATCGCTAAGCTTAATTTTCCCCTCCGTCAGCCTTGCTTTCTCTTTAACTGCTTCTTCGTGCCCGCTCAAAGCAGCAAAAGGCAAGAATTGGGCAGCTCTTTTTTCCCGGGGCAGAGGAGGATATACTTGGGAACGGCGGCGGGGCAGATGAATAATATCGCCGTAAGGGCCCATTGGGTTGGAACTGCGGTTCATGCCTTGTGTCCTCCAATACGTTCGTTTTTGTCGCGCGCCGTGGCTTCTTCCAATAGGTTCATACCTTTCAGGATACTGTTCTTACCGAACTTTTTTTGAATAGTTAGGATTGCCTTTTGTACTTGTTTTTCCTTTTGCGGAAATCTTGCCGCAGCCTCCCCTTTTTCCGAAATCGAAAAAAGGCTGAGCTGTTTTGGTGCCTTTTTAAAATCCTCCCGTTCTATAACACGTTTTGCAGTAACGTTGATCTTGCGGATGAGCAGCCCCGGGCGGACAAGGCGGTCATAAAGTTTGAGGACAGCATCAACAATCAAACTTGTTAATGCCGTTGGCTGCTCTAAATTTGCGGTACCGCGGCTGTGTTTGGGAATCTCCCGGCCATAATTGTCTCTAGCCGCCGCACCCGCATATTTTTCTCGAAGTTTAGGATCTTGCATGTTTTTGCAATCATAATGCAACGTCAGGACCATTTGATCGGTAAGCAGCCCCTTGTCCGCCAAATCCAAAACAAGTAAATCGGTCATTTCGTGCACAACCAGTCTAGCTTGATCAACTGAATAAGGCCGGGGCAAAACCTGCCCGGAGCCAAGGCTTTTGCTGCCGGGCTTATAAGCTTTAATATCAGCAATGGTGCACGGCTCCCAACCCCAGGCATGGTCAATAAGGAGTTCCGCGTTTACGCCAAATAGTTTATAAAGCAGATTTTCGTTGTGATCTTCGTGGGCCTTCCCCAAGGAACAGCGGGCAATATCCCCCATAGTGAAAAGGCCGGCCTTTTCAAGCCTGGCGGCATACCCCTTCCCCACACGCCAAAAATCGGTGATAGGCCGATGATTCCAGAGAAGCCTGCGGTAAGACATTTCATCTAATTCTGCCACCCGTACGCCGTCCCGATCCGGCGGGTTGCGCTTTGCTACGATGTCCATCGCTATTTTCGCCAGGTAAAGATTAGTGCCGATACCGGCCGTTGCGGTGATTCCCGTTGTTTTTAAAACGTCTTGAAGAATAGTCATAACCAGCTCCCGAGGGCTTTGGCCGCCAAGGTAAGCTGTTACATCCAGGAAGACTTCATCGATAGAATAAACATGAATATCTTCGGGGGCAGCGTAGTTTAGATAGATTCCGTAAATTTCCGTACTGTATTCAAGATAGAGGGCCATTCTCGGAGTGGCCACAAGATAATCGATGGCGTAGTCGGCATTTGCCTGCAAGACTAGGTCATCCACTGCCTTCCCCTTAAAATCCCTAAGCCGGGCCTGCTTTTTTCTGAGCAAATTGGCTTCATTTACCTTTTGGACAACTTCAAATAACCTAGGCCGGCCCGGGAGGCCATAGCTCTTTAAAGAAGGCGATACGGCCAGGCAAATCGTCTTCCGGCTGCGATCGGCATCCGCCACAACAAGATTTGTTGTCAGGGGGTTTAGCCCGCGCTCAACACACTCCACCGAAGCATAGAAGGACTTAAGATCAATGGCAACATAAATCCTATTATTTCCCGGCATCTCCCTACCCCCTTCTGACCGTTTTGTTTTATTATAGTACACTTCTGCCGTTTGCGAAAGTGTGTTCGCCTAAAAATAGCCTGCCATTGATTCCCAAAAACAATATAATCGTATTTAAGCCTTAGCATCCTTTAAAAAGAACAATTGCGTAAGGCCTAATAGGAATACTAAGAACAAATGAAAAAAGTTTTCAGTCAGCCGGGGCCCTCTCGGGGCAGCATACTCAGGGGTTAATAAAAAGCGGGGGTTAGGAGAAACGTAGTGTTGCTGAAACCATTTTGGATACCGATAAAACTTACGAACTCGATTTGACCCTAACACGGTTGAGTTTGCCATATTACAAGGCTGATGCCTTTATTGCCATATATTGAGAAGGCAGGCCATTTCCTAAGTAATAAAAAGACCGCAACCTTGGTTGCAGTCCGCCCGACAGGATTAGAACCTGCGGCCTTTTGATTCGTAGTGAGACAGCTTAATCCCGCCCTCTTTCGACACAACTTCTAACTGCACTAGCTAGCTTGACTAGTTTGTATAAATAATCAGTTTCGATTCTTTCACTAATTTCAATTGCTATTTTTTCATTATAATGTGAGCTAGATACTAAGCCGCCCGGCCTCCTCGTCGATTAATCCCCTTTGGAGCCACTTACCCGTTTTATAATATCCGAATGAGATAACATAATTTACTGCCCAACCCATGGGAATTGCATACCATACGGCGTTGACACCCCAAAGGGGAGCAAATTTGTGGGCTATAAATACTCTGATCGCCAGATTGATTAAATTAGCCAAGGTGAAGACCATCATATCCCCGGCCCCGCGCAAAAGGCCGTCTGTAATCGATTTGAACCCAATGAAAATGTAGAAGTAGCTGATGAATCTTAAATAACTGATGCCTACGTCATATGCCCGACTAGCACTGCCAACGTCCAAAAAGATAGATATAATGGGCCGATAAAATATCGCCATTATTAAGGCAATGCTCGCGGAGAAAGCTATTATTATCTTGTAGCTGGCTGCATAGCCTTCCCTTGCCCTTTCATGCTGTCCTGCACCGAGATTTTGGGCAACAAAAGTGGACACAGCATTGCCCGTTGCAATCATGGGTACAATGCAAATAGATTCAATGCGCATACCCGCAGAATAGCCGGCCAAAACCGAGGAACCGAAGGTATTCACAACTGATTGGACTAAAACCATACCAACGGAAACAATGGACTGTTGTAAGATGGATGGCACTGCCACAACAACCATTTTTTTAAGCATAGCCGGATCAAACTTTTCAATCCCCGCAATGCCGGTATCGTAGGTGTTGATTGTTTTTATCAAAATTGCAAAGGAAATAAGGGCCGAAACACCCTGGGCAATTACTGTGGCAACGGCAACTCCCGCAACGCCCATCTTTAGGGTTAGCACCGTAAACAAATCCAAAGCAATATTCAGTAAAGAAGAGAAAATCAATAAATAAAGGGGTACCTCTGATTTCCCTAAAGCATTAAATACTGCTGATAAAATATTATACATAAATAGAAAGGGCAGACCGATAAAGTAGATTTTTAAATACACCGCCGCATCGCCGAAAATGTTTATCGGTGTCTTCAGCGAGATTAACAACCAGTCTTTAGCCAAAAGGCCAAAGATAAATAAGAGGATACTTATGGCAAAAAAGCTGATTAAGGCGGTGTAGATGGCTGTTTTCATTTTCTTATACTTCTTAGCGCCAAAATACTGTGAAATTACAACCGATGATCCCATTCCGCCGCCGATCGCCGCCATGATAAATATTGTTGTTAAAGAATACGATGCACCAACTGCTGCTAAGGCCTCCTCACCAACAAATTTGCCTACTATGATTGAGTCTGCCATGTTATAAAACTGTTGGAATAAGTTACCTACAATCATTGGGAGGACAAATACTAGTAATGATTTTCCCGGATGATCTTTTAGCATATTGTGTTTTCTCATTGTAACTTCTCCTGCTGTTTTTGTTGCTACGCGTGGGGAAGCGGATGTTGCCCGATTAGCCATGGAAATTGAAGCAGCGGTACCCGGCCCGTTAGGGAATAATGAGTTTAGGTAAGAACCAAAACCACACAGGAGGTTACCGCTAATGTCAGTTTACCACAAAAACAGTAATCAGTCGATAAGAAAAAGTCCGCCGTTACAGCTTGTTCAACTAACTAAGAGAAGCGATTAAAGGAAGTTTTAATAGTTTCTGCCTGGCCTACTTTAATAAAGCCAAAGGAACAAGACGCAGAGGATTTAGCCGGCCCAAAGAGCAACATACCCCCAATTCGATAATAAACACGAATTGCCAATTCCCAGTTATGGGGCCTTCGCTACTTTTGAAGACTCAATAACCTTGCAGGTCACGTTCTGCTTGTGCTTACCCAGTGCTGTGCTGACTCTATCTTCAACGCTTGTTTTTCTTTGCCGTCCAGCCGACAGATCAGGTCGCGGAATATTCCCCACACCAGCGCCCGGATTCATTATTGGAGGCGGATATTGTTACAGGGGTGGCTGAATTGTCCTACAGGAAAGCTGGGATGAGCCAAGATAGAAATGTGCCCGGAACGGTAGGGATCCGGCCTTCGTCCGGTCATGGCCTTTTAGGCACGCTACATGCAGATCGACTTCATTCGCGTGATGAACTCGCAAATGGGCCGGCCAAACCGTTATGAATCTTGTCAGGAAGTTTAAACCGGAGAAAATCCTAATAAAGAAGCAAGTAAAGGAAAAAAG
>JAAYRS010000188.1 GCA_012518645.1 Bacillota bacterium | reverse complement strand
GGTGGTAATTAAGTAACCGATGCCGCCTGCTACGGCACCGCCTGCTGCCACCAATAAGTGCCCGGAAAATTCGCCTTCCACCGCCGATAATTCCTCTTCAGAGAGGGGTCCCAGTTCTTCTCCGAAATGGGGGGCGCTGGCCCAAGCGGCGGGGGCAAAAAAGGCGAGTACCAGGCTGAAAACGAGAAACAAGCTTACCAGTCTTTTTTTAACGGCAAGTCTCCTTTTAATCGGCGCCTAAATTTGCTAGCAAGAATAGTATACACTAGTCAGACAATTCCGTCAACAATAAAAACACAATCGGCAGCATAGGATTTATAAAATCAATGGCGAATAAATTATTAAGATCCAAGAAAGAAAGGCGGCGAAATAGGCAATGATGGGCAAGTTATTAAATGAGAAAGTGAAGGGGATTAAACCTTCCGGGATCCGTAAATTCTTTGATATTGCGGCCCAGATGGAAGATGTAATTTCCCTGGGAATCGGCGAACCGGATTTTCCCACCCCCGCTTCGGTCAGGCAGGCGGGCATCCTCTCCATCGAAGAAAAAGGAACCTCCTATACTTCTAATATTGGCCTTCTAGAACTGCGCCAAGCAATTTGTAAGTATCTTAGGCGGTTTTTCCTAGATTATGACCCGGAAAAAGAAACTCTAGTTACAGTAGGGGCCAGCGAAGCGGTGGATTTGGCGTTAAGGGCGGTGGTGGCCCCCGGAGACGAGGTTTTGATCCCGGAGCCCACCTATGTTTCCTATGCCCCTGCCGCTGTCTTAGCCGGGGGTAAGGCGGTGGCTGTTCCTACTTATGAGCACGATGATTTTCGCCTGACGGCTGGGACTATCCAGGAGAAGATCACCCCTGCCACAAAAGCAATTGTCTTCTGCTATCCCAATAATCCCACGGGAGCGGTGATGGAAAAGGAGGATCTGCAAGAAATTGCTGAAGTTTTACGCCGGCGCGATCTGCTCATCATTTCCGACGAAGTTTATGCGGAACTGGTTTATGGGGTGGAGCACACCTCCATCGCCTCCCTGCCCGGGATGGCCGAGCGGACGGTGACCATCGGCGGGTTTTCCAAAGCTTTTGCCATGACCGGCTGGCGCTTAGGTTATGCCTGCGGGCCGGAAGTTTTAATTGCGGCCATGAAGAAAATACATCAGTACGTGATTATGTGCGCTCCTACTATGAGCCAATGGGCCGCTCTGGAAGCTCTGGAAAACGGGTTTCCCCAAGTGCAGGCCATGGTTGCCGAATACGATCAGCGGCGCCAAATAATTGTAGAGGGTTTTAGGAAAATGGGCCTTTCCTGTTTTGAACCGAGGGGGGCTTTTTATTGTTTCCCCCGCATTTCCGATTTAAATCTTAGTTCGGAAGATTTCTGCACCCAGCTTTTAGCAGCAGAAAAAGTAGCAGTTGTGCCTGGATCTGCTTTTGGTGAAAGCGGCGAAGGTTTTATCAGGTGTTCCTACGCTTATTCTAAGGAAAGCATTGAAGAAGCCCTGCGCCGTATTAATCGCTTTATCCAAAAAACAGGGCCCGGAAAGAAAAAGGTATGCTTAGGGTGAAGAAAATGAGAATTGTAATTGCCCCCGATTCCTTTAAGGGCAGCCTTTCCTCTTTGGAAGCGGCTCAAGCTATGGAGCGGGGAGTAAAAAGGGTGCTGCCCCAGAGCGAGACGGTTTTAATACCCCTTTCCGACGGGGGGGACGGCCTTCTCGCCTCCTTGGTTAGCGGCAGAGGGGGGCGGGTTTGTGAATATGAAGTGACAGGGCCCTTAGGGCGGCCCGTTTCGGCCCAATTGGGCCTATTAGAGGAGGGGCGGACGG
>JAAYRS010000187.1 GCA_012518645.1 Bacillota bacterium | reverse complement strand
TTCCCGGGCAGAGCAGCGAAAAAAACAGCCAAACCGTAGGTATTAAAGCCGCGGTTCTCCGGTGGGTAATGCGTATAGGCCGCAATAAGTTTATTTTCCGAATCAGCTGTCTAGTACTCTTCCGCTCAAAGATTTTCAGGGCCAGATTCCTGCTATAGACTCCATTAGCGACCTGAGGCCAATCTTTCACCTCGCTGAGAATAACTTTTTGAGGATATTGGGGCTGTGAAGAAAAACGACAGCAGATTTGTTTATAACCTAGAGCCGCCAAACAAGCAGCGCGGTGCTGGCCTTCGGTGACTATAAAGCGGTAATCATCACCGCGTAGCAAAAGATATCCGTTCAGGATGGTAACCGTCTTCAGCGAAGATATCGTAAAGATGTTTTAAGCGTTCCAGCTCCGCCCGGCCGAAATCCTTGGAATTAGGGCCGAAATGGTGATTCCCCCCTGGCCTTGTTTCGCCTCTTTGGGCTGTAAAAATCACCTTTTGACCTTGATCCCAAAACCAAGGGTAGCCGATCCAGCCCCGATCCAATTGTGAGGCGCGGCCCTTTTTTATAAATAAGGCTTCTTCTAAATTACGGGGTTAAAAATAATCGTAATATCTTTTCAACAGCGAATCCTCGTATTTTAGTTGAGGGTCCCTTTGGTATTGTTTCAAAGTCCCGGTAAAATGATGTTTATCGTTTGCATAGCCAGCTCCGTACAAATCAAGGCACTTGGCAAGTTCCACTTCAAAAATAGTTGATTTATTATTTCTTGTTTCGCCTGCGTGCACTATCCGCAAGGGCTTGCTGCCGGGAATTTTGTTGATTAGACATATCTCGGCCGCCCCCTCCTTAAAGACTACATCCGCTTCCCAGCCGTTTTCTTTTGCCAAAGAAAAAAGAGCGGCCTTGGGGAATTCATCAGCTGAACCTTCCTCGGTTACGCGCATAAAGAGCTGTCTTTCGGTTTTGTTTAATAATACTTCCAAAATTTGCGTATGTGTTTTTTTACAGGCTTGAAAGGTTTTCGTGTTATTAGAGTTAACTGCGATTACAACTTCAAAATCAGGGATCTTTTTCAACCATTTTAAATTAATTGGTTCACTATAGAATTTGGCTACATCCTGCCCAGCGCCAAGGAGATTATCATGCCATTCCCTGGCGATAACGTTGAGTACATTTTTGTTCGCAGGATCAACAGCTGTGACCTCGTAACCAAAGCAGTTTAGGTTTTTACTAATAATACCATCTAAAAACCCGATTTCCAACACCGAAACAGCTTCCCGATCTATTCTTGTTTCTATTGCCCTCAAAAGCTGTTTTCGTTTTAGTAAGCCCTCCCTTTCAGCTGTAACGGTTAAAGTGATTTCCCCGGCCTTTATAATGGTTGAAATCTTACCGCCGCGGGATTCCACACTACCTGCCGTTTTCGGGACCAAACGTTTCAAAGCATCTTTAACGCCGTTTTTTTCATCTTTTTCCTCTGCCGCGTAACGCGCTTTCATGTAAAGCTGGTAGGAAGACAGCTAATGGTTGGAACCCTTCGGCCAGGGAAACAAAAGCGCCGCCTTTGCTTTTTTACTATTCC
>JAAYRS010000186.1 GCA_012518645.1 Bacillota bacterium | reverse complement strand
TGGTTAATGCAGTTATGAATTTCATTATTTTAGTATGCACTTCTTGGCTGGCACAAATTCCAATCCATATAGGCAGATTGCTCGTCGCTACAGCCTTGGGAACTGCCTATGCTGTCTATCTGGTATTTTACCCCGCCAGCCGGTTCGGAGCTTGGCCGGCGAAAATTGCCGCTTCTATTTTAATTTTAGCTACTGCTTATCTTCCCTTATCCCCACGCCGTTTTTTTCGTGTAGCCGGATATTTTTATCTCGTCTCTTTTACCCTCGGCGGGGCGGCTCTGGCAGTTTACTATCTGAACCAAGGCCAGATTTTACCCACAGGGGGCCCGCGGCCGGGGATATCGTGGTGGTTGTTGGCCCTAGCCCTTGCTTTACCCTTGGCTTTGGCCCGGTTTACCTGGTCTTATTTTAAACAAGGCCGCTGGCAACACCAACTTAAGGCTACTTTGATCGTGGACTGGCGTCAACAGCAAGTAAAAGTTCCGAGCCTCCTGGACAGCGGTAACATGTTGCTCGATCCACTGACCGGAGCGCCGGTGATGGTGGTAGAAGCATTGGCCCTGAGAGGATTCTTGCCAGAAAAAATATTGGATTTGATCGAAGCTGAAATTAGAGGGGGATTAGATTTAGGCCAGCTGGAGCAGCTCTTGACTGCAAAGCAGTATGCAGCTCGTTTCCGAGTGATACCTTTTGACTCATTAGGCCATGAAAATGCCTTATTGTTGGGCTTTAGACCGGACCGAGTGCAGGTGAAATACAGAGCCCAAACCATACCGGTGCCGAAGGCCGTACTTGGCCTTGCACCGGGACAGCTATCACCGGAAGGGGGTTGGCGGGCCTTAATAAGTCCAGAAGTATTGCTGCCCTATTTGGATGGGACTTTAGGAAAGGAGAGATAAAATGAAGCCAGGTTTTTATATAGTTATTCGCCTGGCCATGATACGTTTGCTGGAGTTTATTGGTTGGAGACGTCGGTCTATTTGGTATGTTGGCTCCAGCGAAGCCTTGCCTCCTCCTCTAAGTCGGACCGAAGAGGTGTGCTTATTGGATCGGTTACAAAATGGTGATAAAGCAGTTCGAACTTTATTGATTGAACATAATTTACGCCTGGTGGTTTATATTGCTCGCAAGTTTGAAAATACCGGTATTGGAATCGAAGATCTAGTGTCCATCGGTAGTATAGGACTTATAAAAGCAGTTAATACTTTTAATCCGGCTAAAAAAATAAAATTAGCTACTTATGCCTCACGTTGTGTGGAAAATGAAATTCTGATGTTTTTGCGGCGCAATAACAAATTGAGATCGGAGGTATCTTTTGATGAACCTCTCAATATCGATTGGGATGGGAATGAATTGTTGTTATCCGATGTGCTAGGTACTGAAAGGGATATTATTTCGCGCCGGGTGGAAGAAGATGTTGAAAAAAAATTGTTACATCAAGCTTTGCACCGCTTAGCTCCCAGGGAAAAGCTGATCATTGAACAAAGATTTGGTTTGAGCGGCGAACTGGAAAAAACTCAAAAAGAAGTTGCTGATTTACTGGGCATTTCGCAATCGTACATATCGCGGTTGGAAAAGCGTATCTTAAAGCGTCTTCGACGTGAAATTAAACGTTTAGAGTAAGAGCAGGCATAAAACCTCTCCTGGGTGGCAATACTGAAATTAGATTGCATTGCAGGAGGGGTTTTGTGCTTATAAACAAAGTTGAAATTTGCGGCGTGAATACAGCCAAACTCCCGGTGCTGTCTAATGCAAAAATGCGTGAACTATTCCGGGCCTTTCTC
>JAAYRS010000185.1 GCA_012518645.1 Bacillota bacterium | reverse complement strand
TATCCCTACATCAATTTATACTTCTGGAGCCGGTGGAGGAAATCGAATCCACAACCTCTCGATTACAAGTCGAGTGCTCTGCCAATTGAGCTACACCGGCTTAAGCACTTAAGAGTATAGCAACGAAATCGTATCCTGTCAACTACTTTTTCACCCGTCAATATTGAATGCTTTCCCGTTTTTCCAAATACCGCTCTAATTTGCGTTTTACCCTTTGGAGTGCATTATCGATGGATTTAACATGGCGCCCTAGTTCGTCAGCGATTTCCTGATAACTTTTACCCTCTAAATAATACATTAAAACCTGCCATTCCAACTCACTCAAAAATTCCACCATTTTGTTTTCAATATCCACAAATTCTTCTCTGCTAATCACCAACTCTTCCGGATCGGTTACTTTAGAACCGGAGATCACGTCGAGAAGAGTGCGATCGGATTCTTCATCATAAATGGGCTTGTTTAAAGATACATAAGAATTAAGCGGTATATGTTTTTGACGAGTGGCTGTTTTAATGGCTGTGATAATTTGGCGGGTGATACATAATTCAGCAAAGGCCCTAAAAGACGCCAGCTTATCAGGGCGAAAGTCCCGAATTGCTTTGTAGAGGCCGATCATACCCTCTTGAATGATATCCTCCCGATCCGCCCCAATTAAAAAATAGGAGCGTGCCTTAGCCCGCACAAAATTTTTATATTTGTTAATAAGGTGTTCTAATGCCAGATCATTGGTATCCCGGGCTAGTTGAACAATCTCTTCGTCACTCAAGCTTTCGTACATATCGAAAATTCTTCTCGGTGCGTTTGCACTCACCATCGATCGCCTCCACCCAAGTGTTGCCTCACATTATTTGAGGAAATCCAGTTCTAGTCGAGCTTGTCCGTTTTTCACAACCCTATTATACACCACGGGAAGATTAGGGTCAAGGAAAGGTGTCCAAGCTTATTCACCCAACTGCCTCTGACGCAGCACTTCAAACATGATAACTGCGCCGGCCACGGCGGCATTCAAAGAATTGAGGCGCCCCCGCATCGGCAGGGCTGATAAGAAATCGCATTTTTCCCTGACTAAACGGCCTAACCCGTCTCCCTCACCGCCAATAACCAGAGCTAGAGGGCCCCCCAGATCTTGCTTATAGCACAGTTCGCCGCGGGGATCGGCTCCCGCAATCCAAAATCCTTTTTCTTTCAATAGATCGATGGTATCTGCCATATTGCCCACTCGGCAGACCGGAACATGATTGGCCGCGCCGGCAGAGCTTTTCATAACCGCGGCTGTGACCCCCGCGGCCCTCCTTTCCGGGATAACCACGGCATTTACTCCCACCGCCTCACTGCTCCGCAGAATAGACCCTAGGTTGTGAGGATCTTGAATCCCGTCCAAAAGCACCAAAAAAGGAGGCCAATGGGGATCTTCCTCTTTTTCCAGGACCTCTTCAATTTTTTTGTATTTTATCGCCGCAACTTGAGCGATCACACCCTGGTGGTTAGAAGTAACGCTAAGCCTGTCCAAAACGGCCCGATCCACCTTCTGCACCACAATCCCTTGGCTTCTGGCCAAGTCCAGAATTTCCCGAATAGAGCCGCGCCGCCGGCCCTTGGCTATCAGAAGCTTATTTACCTCCCGCTTCGAACGTAACAATTCCAAAACCGGCCGGCGCCCTTCAACATCAGCCACGGCTATTTAATACCTCCCGTTGGAATTCCCCAAAGGAAATGGGGGCTTTCTCCTTGACCAAGCTTAAAATAGCTTGGGCGTAAACTCTAATCTCATACTGAGCCTGCAGGCCGCTGCGCAAATCCAAAAAGTTCATAAGGGAGCTGCCGTTTACGGTCCAAAAAAATTTGGTGTAAATCCCTACAGGCAGGACGCTTCGGGCCTGTTCCTTCCTCAGCCCTTCCTCCTGGGCTAAATACTCGTAAAGATCAAAAGCCGCTTCGTGGTGGCTGCGCCATTTCAGCAAGGGCTCTCCTTCTAAAGTTTCCGGGATATAATATTCCCGTAAGGCCGCGCAATAACGCAAAGATTGCTCATTGAAGGAACCGATTCGATGGCGAAACCACTGCCTGGCCACAAATAGGGGGGCCTTAACGTCAAATGTAAAGACCATTGCTTCAAAAGGGGTTTTGTGGCCCGCCTCAATCAAATGCCTGAGAAGCCGGCGATCAGCCTGTTCAGTTTTTCCCTCACTGCGCCAGCAGCGCCGGGCATTGCGGATTACAGCTTGATCATGGCCCATGCTTTCCACTAATTTTATATATCCGTTATTTAAAACGCGCATTTCCTATTCCTCCTGTTGTTCACCTGCAGGTTGAATCATTCCCAGCAGTTCCTTTAGCCTCGGCCCTTGGCCGGAGAGGTACAAATGCCCCAATAAAGCCTCAAATCCTGTACTATAACGATAATCGAGAGTATCCCCCCCTCGGGGGACCCCGCCCTTTATGTTTCGGCCCCGCCGGACTACATCCTTTTCTTCCTGAGTTAAAAAGGGTTCCCAGCTGTGGACAATTTGTGCTTGAGCCGCCGCTTGAACATACTTGACTGCCTTCTGGTGCAGTTGCTGCACTGGAAAACTGTGGTGCTCCACAAGTTTCGTGCGGATATATAATTCGTAGACTGCATCACCCAAATAAGCTAACACTTGAGGGGATCTTTGCCCCGGTTCGGTCTCTCCGTCTTTAAACATTTAACCACCTACACCTTCCAGCGGGGCCCTTGGGGTGTATCTTCAACGAAGACCCCCAGGTCACCCAATCTTTCCCGAATTTTATCAGCCAAGGGGAAATTCTTTTCTTTCCGCAATTCCTCCCGCAGTTCCAAAAGCAACTCCATCAAAGGGCCTACCAAACCGGTTTTTTGGGAATCTGCCAGATTAACAATACCTAAAATATCGATACCGTAAAGCTTAAATAACTCCCAAGCATGTTTTAAAACCAAGGGATCTTTCCCCCCGTGATGCTGGTAAGCGTTAATTTCCCGGACTAGTTCGAATAAAACCCCAATAGCCATGGCCGTATTAAAGTCATCGGCCAGAGCTTCCTCAATTTCTTGCTGCATCCCTTCAATTTTTTCTAAAATCTTCTTATCCCCGTTTCCCGCAGAGCTCTGCCCTGGGGCTTGATCCAAATTATCTTTTAATTTTTTCACCGTGTCCACCAAACGGGTCCAACCCCTGCTCATTTCCTCCAGTTTACCTTGATAATACTCAAGGTTGGAGCGGTAGTGGGTGGAAAGTAGATAAAAACGGATTAATTCTGCCGGGTAGCGCTGTACTAATTCCCCTATGGAAATAACATTGCCAATTGATTTTGACATTTTTTCCGCCTTAAAATTAATCATCCCGTTATGGACCCAATAACGCGCCAGAGGCGAACCAGTAGCTGCTTCTGATTGCGCTATTTCGTTTTCGTGGTGGGGAAAGATTAAATCACTGCCCCCTCCATGAAAATCAAATGTCTCCCCTAAATATTTGTAAGACATGGCCGAACACTCTATATGCCACCCGGGCCGGCCGGGACCCCAGGGACTGTCCCAGGCAGGCTCCCCTTCCTTGGCCTTCTTCCAAAGGGCGAAATCCGCCGCATCGCGCTTAGCAGGGTCTACCTCAAAGCGGGTCCCCGCCAGCAATTCTTCGCGTTTTTGCTTACTAAGCTTTCCATACCCGGGAAACGAATTTACGTGAAAAAACACATCTCCCTGGGCCGAGTAAGCATGCCCCTTTTCGATCAAAACCCGGATTAAATCAATAATTTCGGGAATATGGTCACTTACCTTGGGGTAAACGTCGGCCCTTTTCACTCCTAAAGCATCCATATCCTCTAGGTACTCCCGGATAAAGCGGTTCGAAAACTCCAAGGCTTCCACGCCTTCATCCCGGGCCCGTTCTATAATCTGGTCATCTACATCAGTAAAATTTTGAACATACAAGGTTTGATAACCCCTGGAATGCAAAAATTTGATGATCACATCCCAGATAACATTAGGCCGGGCATGGCCTAAATGAGCACTGGAATAAGGTGTCACTCCGCAGACATATACACGCACCTGCCCGGGGCGGAGCGGAACAAACTTTTCTTTCTGCTGTGTCATTGTGTTATAAACTTTTATCCCTGCCATTTTGGATCCCCTCCTACGTAAAAAGACCCTCTCTCTCCTCACAGAGACGAGGGCCGCGGTTCCACTCTGCTTCCAAGCCCAGTAGGGCATTGGCGCTTAAACACGATAACGAGTGTACCGTCCAAGCCTACCCTAAACCGGATCGATCTAGTGCGGTTGGAGGATCAGGGGTGCACTTCGGCAAAATTCCCCTAGGGATGTTTACAGCCTAGACATCCGTTCTCTGTTAGGTTTCCCCTGCCTATTTCCCCATCATTTCCGCTTCTGAAATTATAGACTTATTATATGCAAATTAAGCCCTCAAGTCAACTGGGGCCGCGCCTTCAGTCCGGGGATCTAACCAAGGATGCCGCTGCCTGGGCAGCAATACCTTCTCCCTTGCCAACGAAGCCTAAACCCTCCGTTGTTGTGGCCTTAATATTGATTCTTGCTTCCGATATCCCTAAAACACGGGCAAGGCTTGTCCGCATTTTGTTTTTCCAAGGGGCAAGCTTTGGTTTCTCAGCCATAATAGTTAGATCCAGGTTGTTAACAAACAGCTGCTCGTGATCTAAAAAAGCACAAACTTTCGCAAGCAGTTTGAGGCTGGAGATCCCTTTATATTGAGGATCCGTATCGGGAAACATTTCCCCGATATCCCCTAGGCCCGCCGCTCCCAAAAGGGCATCCATAACTGCATGGGCAGCAACATCAGCATCGGAGTGGCCCTCCAAACCCCTTTCAAAAGGAATTTCTATTCCCGCCAAAATCAAAGGACGGTTGTCTGCCAGGCGGTGGACGTCATAGCCGAAGCCCACTAAGTAGCTTTTCCTTTCTGTTAGATCTTCCGGAGTAGTGACCTTGATATTAGCGTAGTCGCCCAATACTATGTGCACCGGAATACCCAAAGCCTCCACGAGAGCGCAATCGTCCGTTGCCTTGAATCCCTTTCGGTGCGCATGCTGATGGGCTCGGACAATAATGGGGTAGGAAAAGACCTGAGGAGTCTGCATCATCCATAGTTCCGATCTTTGGGGAGTCTCCCGAATCAAGCCGTCCCTAACGACTTTAATAGTGTCCTTTACCGGGACAGCGACACCTACCGCCTTATACCGGTAACAGGCTTCTAAAGCCGCCAGGGTTATTTCAGAGGTAATGTAGGGGCGGGCCCCATCGTGGATAATTACCCATTTGGTCTTTGCCGGCAGGGCTTCCAGTCCGTAACGGACACTGTCTTGCCGTTCTTTACCGCCGGCGATAACACTAATTGCAGTAGAAAGTTTAGCTTCGCTAACCAGTCTTTGAACGCTTCCCAAATCCGCCCTTCTTGTCACCACCACTATCTCTTGAATCCGGGGCAAAGCGGCAAAAACTTCTATACTGTGTAAAACCATGGGCTTTCCCCGTAGATTTAATAAGGTTTTGTTGCCCTGATCGCCCATTCTTTGGCCCGAACCGGCTGCTGCTATCACAACACCTACTCCCATTTAATTCAACCTCCCCGCAATCAAAAAAGGGCCTGATGAATATCTCACCAGGCCTTGTTGCTTCTGTTTATAATGCCCGTTCCATCGACTTTGGTTTGGCGAAGATCATCCGCCCTGCTGCCGTCTGCAAGACACTAGTTACCAAAACCGCAACTGTCTGCCCGATATAACGGCGGCCGCCGTCGACCACAATCATGGTTCCGTCATCGAGATAAGCTACACCTTGGCCTTGTTCTTTGCCGTCCTTAATTACATGCACCCGCAGTTCTTCACCGGGCAAAACAACGGGTTTAACGGCATTGGCCAACTCGTTTATATTCAGCACCGCCACACCGTGTAATTCACAGACCTTGTTAAGATTATAATCGTTTGTAACCACTTTTCCGATTAAATCTTTTGCTAATTTAACCAGTTTAGTATCTACTTCTGAAATCTCATCATAATTCCGCTCCACAATCTGAACGGCGGAGTAGGGTTCTTTTTGGATCCTATTGAGGATATCTAACCCCCGTCGGCCTCGATTACGTTTAAGTACATCTGATGAATCAGCTATATGCTGTAATTCCTCGAGAACAAATCCAGGTACTATTAGATCTCCTTCTAAAAAGCCTGATTTGGTTATATCTGCAATTCTTCCGTCAATAATCACGCTAGTATCCAGTATTTTAGGGCTGGCCTTGGAATTGTGGTTAAAACTAAGACGCTTTTTTTCTGAGCGAAAAAAAATGTTAAAAAATTCATCGCGTTTACGAGACCCCACCACCAGTCCCACATAACCCAAGACAAGACCTAGAATTATTGGCAGATACTCCCCTACCAGCGGAATTTTGAGAATGAGCAAAGGAACAGAAATTACTAGAGCAAGAATCCAACCAATTACAAGACCTATAACTCCACCAGCCAGTTCATTTGTGGGTGTCTTTAGTAAGACGTGAATTGCCCTTCCGCTACCCGCTTTCAGTCTTCGAAACACCGGCAATCCTAATGCTAAACCTATTAATGCGCCGCCTAAAATAAATAAACCGGTCAAATATCCATCATGAAGAAACTCAGCCAGGACGCCCGAATCGGATACAAATGATGCCCCATAATAACCTAGGGACGCCCCCGCGGCCGCAAGCACAACTCTAACGAAAATTACCAAACTTCGCTTCACCTCCCACCTCTTACCTAATGCGCGATAGTTTAGTTCGTTCAAGATGTATTATCTCCTGTTTCGCTTACGGTATTCTTTTTTTAGTCGAAAAGTAATATCTACCCCCTATTCTTCTTGGAAGAAACTGTCAATAACCTTCACAATCTCGTCCTCCGTAGAATTTTGAGCTATTACTAATTCACTAATCAAGATCTGCCTAGCTGTACCTAACATCTTTTTTTCGCCGGTAGACAGGCCTTTTTTATTATCTCTTATTGTTAAATTTTTAACGACCTCGGCCACAGCAAAAATATCGCCGCTTTTAATCTTTTCCATATTGGCGCGGTAACGCCGATTCCAATTGGTTGACATCGCTGTCTTTTCCTCTTGTAAAATGTCATAAACTCGTTTAACCTCTTCGCCGTTAATCACCTGGCGAAGACCGATCTCTTCAACAGCATTCATGGGAATCATTACCTTCATATCACCGATGGGTAAGGCCATAATGTAATATTTCTGTTTTTCCCCAAGCACTTCCCTTTCCTCAATGGCCTTAATAACTCCCGCGCCGTGCATCGGGTACACAACATTATCGCCAACGTTGTACACCGAGAACCCCCCTTTATCAACCCCATATCAAAGTGTGGTCCACAAGGTAGTCGTTGCAGAATGGGGCTGTTTTTTTCTACCAGGTTCTTATACTAAATTTACCACTTTTTTCACTTAAAGTCAATCAAACCAGGGTCGGGGCCCCTGTTCTCATCTTGACAACCGTTTTTGAGAACAATTATAATGGAACAAGGAGTGCCGTACCTTTAGCGAAAGGAGTGACCCAAATGACAAAGCAGGCCAGTTCTTGTCGATATTTTCAGGATAATGTGAAACAAAACCTCGTCCGCCACTACAGCATTTTAGATATTGTATCCAAATTCCAAGAAACCAACGCTCGGGTTAACCGCGCTTTGTTTAGGGCAGTTACGGATTGCGGCTGCATTTCCGTGCAGGCTTCCAAACAGGTTTTACCTGATGATTGTTCTTTCGAGGATGTCCGCGACCATATCCAGTCACATTTAGAAGGCCGATTATGTGAGAACTGCAGGGAAGTTTTAGAAGCGGAATTAGGGCAGAATATTTTTTACCTCACCGGTTTATGCAACGCACTAGGATTAGATCTTGACCAAGTTATTCTAAAAGAAGACCAAAGGGTGGGCACTTTAGGAATATTTCATCTTCGTTAATATTTTAGAGGTGACTGTCTACCAAGACCTGTTCACGTAAACGCCGCAAGCCGTTTTTGATGGCTTTGGCCCTAACCTCACCAATTCCTTCAACTTCGTCCAACTCTTCGATAGAAGCGTCCATTACCGTGGAAAGATCTTGAAATTTTTTAACCAGGTTTTCAATTACAGGCATAGGCAAACGCGGTATTTTTGCTAAGATACGATATCCCCGGGGCGCCACAGTATGATCCGAGGTATTTAAACTAACAGCGTAACCAAGGGCCTTAGACATTAGATTTAAATTTAAGAGGTCCTCGGAATCCCAAGTTTCTATTTCCGCCCAAACATCCCCGGGATTGGCTTCAGCATTATCAAAATAATCTTTGAAGACCAAAAGACCCTCATCCTTGATATCCGCCATCAACTCCTCCAGCTGCATCCTAACTAGGCGCCCCTCCGAACCCAGCTGGATAACATAATTTTCAATTTCCCCTGCAATCCTGGTTACCATCTGGCTGCGCTGCAAGACTGTGGTTACATCGGCCAAAGTCACCAGATCTTCGAATTCCAGGGCACTTAAATTAATTAAAGACTGCCGAAAAACACTGCGGTATTTTTCCAAAGTAGATAGAGCCTGATTCGCCTTGGCTAGAATAACGCTTACTTCCCGCAAAATATATTTCCAATTTGATTTGTAAATCGTAATTACATTACGCCTCTGGGAAATGGAAATCACCAACTGCCCAGTCTGTTTTGCCACCCGTTCCGCAGTCCTATGCCGTGTCCCCGTTTCGTAACTGGGGATCATCGCATCTGGAGTTAGCTGCGTATTGGCATACAGGATTTTTTTCGCGTCACTAGATAAGACCAACGCGCCGTCCATTTTAGCCAACTCATAAAGGGCAGCGGGGTGCATTTCCGCATCGATCCGGAAACCCCCGTTAACCAGCTCCAAAACCTCTGTACTGTCGCCTAAAACGATGAGAGCACCAGTCCTGGCCTTTAAAATATTCTCCAGACCCTCATAGAGCTGAGTCCCCGGGGCTACTAGCTCTAAATCTTTGTAAATCTGATCCTCCTCACGCATTAAGTCACCTCTTCTCCACCGTAATTTGTAAGACTTCTTGAATAGTCCGAACCCCTACTACCTCAATTGGTTCATCCCCCCGAACATTGTGCTTGGGGATAATGCATTTTTTAAACCCCTGACGGTCTAGCTCCCGCAGCCGTTGTTCTATACCCCGCACAGCCCGGATCTCTCCGGCCAAACCCACCTCTCCTAAAACTGAAGATAAGGGGTCTACGGCTACGTTGGCCACACTGCTGGCCACAGCAACTGCCATACCCAAATCCAAGGCGGGTTCTTGAAGTTTAAGACCGCCGGCAATATTCAAAAACACATCTTGAGTCTGCAGGGGATAACCCTGCCTTTTTTCTAAAACAGCTAGAATAATGGAGAAACGCTGATAATCCACTCCGGTAGTTTGCCGGCGGGGATTCCCGCCAAAGGGCGCGGGGGCGGCCAAGGCCTGCACCTCCACTAAAAGGGGACGGGTACCCTCCATATACGGGACAACCACCGAACCGGAACTGCCCACGGGGCGCTGGGCCAACAGAAATTGAGACGGATTGGCAACCGGGATTAAACCCCGCTCGCCCATTTCAAAAATACCTGCTTCGTGAGTGGAGCCGAATCTATTCTTGACTGAACGAATAATGCGGAAAGAAGTGTGAGCCTCCCCTTCAAAATACAAGACAAAGTCGACGGCATGTTCCAAGACTTTAGGTCCCGCCAAGTGGCCTCCTTTGGTCACGTGTCCCACTAGAAGAATGGCGGTGCCGCTCCTTTTTGCCAAGCGCAGAAAGCAGCCCGTAGATTCCCGGACCTGCCCCACACTGCCCGGGGGGGATGAAAGTTCCTCAACGAACATGGTTTGGATAGAATCCACGATAACCAAGACCGGCTCTTCTTTTTCAATAATTTCACTAATATAATTTGTGTTGGATTCACTAATAGCAATCAGGTTTGATTCTACCGCTCCCAAGCGCACGGCCCTTAGCTTTAGCTGAGAGAGTGATTCCTCCCCCGTAACGTACAAAACGGTCCCTCTGTTTTTTGCTACCGCGCCGGCAACCTGTAAGAGCAGAGTAGATTTGCCAATTCCCGGGTCACCCCCGATCAAGCCGAGGCAGCCGGGAACCAGCCCGCCGCCTAAAACCCGATCCAATTCTTTTAAGCCGGAACTAAAGCGGGCCTGAGCACTATCTTCGATTTCACTCATGGGCAAAGGATTGCTTTTTTGCACCCAATTCCGGGAGCCTTTCTTAGAAGTCCCCCGGCTTTCTTCCACTAAGGTGTTCCATTCTCCGCAATTAGGGCATTTGCCCATCCACCGGGGGCTTTCGGCCCCACAAGATTGACATACAAAAAGCACAGTTTTTCTAGCCACGAAATGTCCTTTCTATCTCCTCATCTTTCTAATCCTATCTTTAATTATAACATCAGAAAAAGGAGTGCACAACTGAAGAACCATTGCTGCGCACTCCTTCCTTTGGTTTACCGCCGCTGTTAGAGGAAGACAAACTCGCCTTCCTTGGCATCAACGGTAATTGTCCCTCCTTCTCCGAAAGTACCTTTCAGGATTTCCTCCGAAAGGGGGTTTTCAACATACCGCTGAATTGCCCTTCTTAAGGGGCGGGCCCCGAAATCGGGGTCAAACCCCTTGTTAGCCAGCAGTTCCTTGGCCTTTTCTGTGATAACGAGCTCAATATCCATCTCCTGTAATTGGGCTCGGAGTTCCTTGAGCATAATTTCTACGATCTGTCCAATATGCATCTTATTCAAGGCATGGAAAACCACGATTTCATCCACCCTGTTCAAAAATTCGGGGCGGAAAGTACGCTTGAGCTCATCCGTAACCTTACTTTTCATGGCTTCGTAGTCGCTTTTTTCATCCACAACTGTTCGGAAACCAATGCCCGAATCTCTGTGAATCTCGTGAGCCCCCACATTAGAAGTCATAATTACTACCGTGTTGCGGAAATCAACAGTACGGCCTTTAGCGTCGGTTAAACGCCCGTCTTCTAAGATTTGAAGCAGAATATTAAAGACTTCCGGGTGGGCTTTTTCAATCTCATCTAAAAGCACTATGGAATAAGGCTTGCGCCGCACCTGCTCGGTGAGCTGACCTCCTTCGTCGTAACCTACATATCCCGGAGGAGCCCCTACTAAGCGGGCCACAGCATGCCGCTCCATATATTCGGACATATCGATTCTCACCGTAGCGTCCTCATTGCCAAAGAGGGCCTCTGCCAGGGTCCTAGCCAATTCTGTTTTCCCAACTCCCGTCGGCCCTAAAAAGATGAAGGAACCAATGGGGCGCCCGGGATCTTTCAAACCGGCATGGGCCCTGCGAACCGCTTGGGATATGGCCCCAATGGCTTCATCTTGCCCAATTACCCTTTCGTGCAGCACATCTTCCAAATTAAGTAAGCGGACCACTTCTTCTTCGCTGATTTCTGTAACCGGCACACCGGTCCAATCTGCAACCACACTAGCAATGTCTTCCGCGGTAACAACCGCTTCTGTCCGGCTGTGACTGCTGCGCCATTCGGTCTTTTTCTCCTCTAGCTCTTCCTGCAGCTTTTGTTCAGAGTCCCTGATTTTCGCCGCTTTTTCAAATTCTTCATTTTTAATGGCCGCTTCTTTTTCTATTTTTATCTCTTCGATTTTCGCTTCTAAATCCTTTAACTCCGGCGGTGTGGTTAATCCGCTTAAACGCACTTTTGAGCCGGCTTCGTCCATAAGATCAATTGCTTTATCCGGCAGGAAGCGATCGCTGATATAGCGATCAGCTAAGCGGGCCGAAGCGACTAGGGCCTCATCCTCTATTTTAACCCTATGGTGCGCTTCATAGCGATCGCGCAGCCCTTTCAGTATCTCAATGGTTTCGTTAACACTGGGTTCATCTACTGTCACCGGCTGGAAACGGCGTTCCAGGGCAGCATCTTTTTCCACATGTTTTTGGTATTCGTCCAAGGTGGTAGCTCCAATGGCCCGCAGTTCACCCCGGGCTAAAACAGGTTTCAAAATATTAGCGGCGTCAATGGCGCCCTCGGCGGCCCCCGCTCCGATAATAGTATGCATTTCGTCGATAAATAAGATCACATCGCCGGCCTTAATAATCTCGTCCATAACTTTCTTCAAACGTTCTTCAAACTCACCCCTGAATTTAGAGCCTGCTACCAAACTGCCTAAATCCAAGGTAACGATTCTTTTGTTGACCAAAGTCTCCGGAACATCGTTATTGACAATTTTCTGAGCTAATCCTTCTGCAACGGCGGTTTTGCCTACCCCGGGCTCTCCAATTAAGACCGGGTTGTTCTTAGTGCGCCGGCTTAGGATTTGGATCACCCGTTGAATCTCTTTTTCTCTGCCGATAACCGGATCCAATTCGCCTTCTTGAGCCATGGCGGTTAAATCTCTGCCAAATTGCTCCAGGGTAGGAGTCTTACTGCGCCGGGGCGCCCGGGCTTTACCGGAAGCTCCGCTTCCCATTTGGCCTGTCACTTGAGTGCGGACGCGATCTAAATCGGCACCGAGATTATGAAGAACTTGAGCAGCAACCCCTTCTCCTTCCCGGACCAAACCTAAAAGGAGGTGTTCAGTTCCAATGTAAGTGTGCCCTAAACGGCGCGCTTCGTCAAAAGCTAACTCCAAAACCCGTTTGGAGCGAGGTGTAAAACCGATTTGGCCTTGGGTTGGCTGTCCTCCCCGTCCAACCATCCTCTCCACTTCATTACGCACCTGATCAATGCTAACTCCTAAAGAGAGTAAAGCCTTGGCGGCAACATCCGATCCTTCAGCTATTAAGCCTAACAAAATGTGTTCTGTCCCCACCACGTTATGGCCTAAACGCCTTGCTTCCTCTTGAGATAAAATAATTACTCTTTGTGCTCGTTCTGTAAAACGACCAAACATACCCTCACCTACTTCCGTTTTATCTAAAAAGTTCATGTTGTCAAACAAAACTATTTTTTCAAAGTATCCCTAATTAAGCTGGCCCGCAACCTATCCCGCTCCTGCACCGGCAGTGCTTGGCCCATGATCTCCTGTAAATGGGCGGACCGGATTTGAACCAGCAACTGTTTCAAAAGCTCGGGATCCTTTTGTTTAATCACTTTCATATCCACAGCCAATTTAAGGTTAGAAAGCAGCTCCATAGCCTCCCGGCTGGCAATGCTGCGGGCATTGCTTAAAATACCGTAGGAACGGTAGAGCCAATCTTCGGTTTCCAGCCGCCTGCTGTCCCCCAGCAGATATTCCCGGGCTTGGCGTTCGCTGTGTAAAATCTGATCGGTAAAACGGACTAAATATTCAATGATTTCCTCTTCACTGTGACCTAAGGTGACTTGATTGGAAAGTTGGAAGATATTCCCCCACGCATCGCTGCCTTCACCATAAAGCCCCCGTACAGTCAACCCGAACTTAGAGACAGTGCCCAATACTTCTTGAACTTTCTTAACCCTTTGTAAGGCCGGCAGGTGAAACATAACCGAAGCCCTCAGGGCAGTTCCTGCGTTAGTAGGACAGGAAGTCAAGTAACCTGTCCGCCTGTGAAAAGCATAATCCAATTTCTTTTCAAACGCGTCGTCAATTCTAGTGGCCAATTCCCAGGCAGCTTCTAATTGTAATCCTGCCTTCAGCACCTGGATCCGAAGATGATCTTCTTCATTTATCATGATGCTGATGCTGAAGGCCTCATCAAGAATAACTCCCTTGTGCCGCGGGTTTTGGATATGGCTGGGACTGACAAGATGTTTTTCAACCAGCAATTCTCTTTCCAACAAATCTACTGAGGCCATTTGGCGATAACTAAATTCGCCAAATGGGCTTAAAAAAGGGACAACATCCTTCACCTGCTCCAATACGGCCTTTAGCTGTTGGCGGCCGGCGGTGCCGGGAAATGGAATACCTCGGATATTGCGGGCCAAACGCACTCTTGTTCCTAAAACAATATCCCCTTCCGGACCGGATTCTTTCATCCAGGAACTAATCTTTTTCATCTGCCTTCCCCTCCCGCAGTTCTCCTTCCAGGCGGCGAATTTGATCCCGGTAATAGGCTGCTTGCTCATAGTTTTCTGTCCTAATACATTCTTCCAGATTCTTTCTGGACTCTTCGATTTGGCGGTTCAAGTGCTCCTTAGCCCGGCCCCGGACGGGAATTTTACCTGTATGGTTAACCGAACCGTGAACCCTGCGCAAAACCGGATTCAATTCTTCTTCAAAAGTTTGATAACATTCTCCACAGCCCAAACGCCCCGATTTTTGGATATCTTTTAAACTGAGGTTGCAGGTGGAACAGCGTTTCTGCTCCTGGCCTATCTTACTGCGTAAAGGCCCGGATTGAAACAAACTGGAAAGAATATTCTGCAGATCAAGGCCTACGGTTAAATTTGTATAACCTTGAGCGCAGCTTTGGCAGAGATGCAGCTCCGTTTTTAGATTATTCTCGATCTTAACGAATCTAACAGTAGCCTCGTTTAGGCCGCATTTTTCGCAAAGCATCCCTTGTGACCCCCCTTAGGTTTCCAATTTAATGATAAAAAAGATTAAAGCCCGTACTAAGCTTGCCCGCAAAATATCCTTTCCTTCCGTTACAGTACCTACTTCCTGTTGGGTTATACCGCGAATGATCTGCCCCTCCCGGCGGGAAATCACCTGATGATCCTGCAGCCTAGCTAGAATATTTTCCATTTGCTTTTCATCTAGTTCAGGACCGATGCTCTGCAGCAAATGGACGGCATGGTTGAGCCTGTTGCCCACATGGACATGGCCGACCCGGATATAGCCGCCGCCGCCCCGCCTACTTTCCACCAGGTAACCCCGCTCTAAAGAAAAACGGGTTGTCAAAACATAATTTATTTGCGAAGGGACACAGGAAAAGACATCTGCAAGTTGGGCCCTGCTTAGCTCGATACTATTAGTCTGGCTTTCCCTTAACATTTTTTTGATATAGGCTTCGATGTGATCTGCTAAGGTGCCCATAGTTTTCCTCCCTTTGACCATTACTGACCTTTATCCTATTATAGCATAACTAGATAGAGATTATGCAAGTTCCTTTTTATTGGTCAGAGAACGTCAAACTGCCTCTTAGGCCCATAGGAAGTAGAATTGATCTGTTTTACTCTTATTTTCTCTCCTTTGCGCATAAAGATTACTAGGAGGTAATGTCCAATGATCAATTATATTTGGTTTTTCATGCTTAGCGCAGGGATAATCACCGCAGCGGGTAAAGGACAGATTCACCTGGTAACGGAAGCAGTCGTTAAAGGAAGCCAGCAAGCTGTTTTAGTGGCAGCGGGTTTAATCGGCATTATCTCCTTTTGGTCCGGGATGATGCGCATTGCACAAGAGGCGGGGCTAATTGAAATCCTCTCCCGGGCTATGAGCCCCTGCGCTAAACTGCTCTTTCCCGAGATACCCCCGGGACATCCCGCCATGGGCGCCTTATTATTAAGCTTTAGTGCCAATCTTTTAGGTTTGGGTAATGCCTGCACCCCTTTGGGCTTAAAAACCATGGAGCATCTTCAAGACTTAAACCGGGATAAAGAAAAGGCTTCCCGGGCCCAGTGTACTTTCATGATTATCACTTCTTCCAGCCTAACTGTAATCCCCAGTACAATTATTGCTTTAAGAACAGCCCACGGTTCCCGGGTTCCAACGGATATTATCGGCTCCGTCTTGGTGGCCACTTTTTGTTCCACCCTGGCGGCATTGTTTGCCGACCGCCTTTTACGTCATTTTTTCTGAGGTGATTTAGCTATGTTACTCCTAATTCAAACCATTTCCCGCTGGGCAATCCCTTTTTTGCTTTTGATCATTACCGCCTGGGGGCTTTTGCGGGGAAAATCCGTTTACGAAAGTTTTGTGGAAGGCGCCAAAGAAGGATGGCACACTTCTCTTAGGATCTTACCTTACCTCATTGGCATGCTAGTCGCCATTCAAGTGTTCCAGCACTCGGGGGCCTTAACTCAAATGCTGGCACTGCTCCGCCCCTTCACATCGCGCCTGGGTTGGCCGGAAGAAATACTGCCCTTGGTTCTGATGCGCCCCATCTCCG
>JAAYRS010000184.1 GCA_012518645.1 Bacillota bacterium | reverse complement strand
TTTATTTGCCTCCTCACAAAGATTTGCTTAGAGGCTTATTTAAGGATGCTATGCGGTGACTCCTTTTCTTTTTTAGACTCTCGATTTTTAAGGTGCCGTTCTCTCGACTTTTATATTACCAAAAACACTCTTGACAGCTTTCCACTAATATGCTTTAATTAAACGTAATTGAAGAACAAATAGCGATGAAGAGAAAAGTACATAAAAACAGCTTTTTTAGCGAGCTGGGAAAGGTGTAAGCCCGGTAAAGCTTTTTTATGGAAAGAACACCTTGGAGCTGCCACTTGATTAAAAGAGTGGGCCGGTTTCCGCCGTTAATTGGACTAGAGACAACTTTCTTAAAATTGGAGTTTGAATTTGGGTGGCACCACGAATTATCTCGTCCCATAGGGATGGGATTTTTTGGATTTTAAGAAGTTAACTAGGGTGGCACCGCGGCATTAACGCCCCTAGCCTTTTAAGGCTGGGGGTAGTTTTTTAAAGGAGATTTAAAGATGAAACGAGTTTTAGTCAAAGAATTAGCTCAAAAACTAGGAGAGGAAGTTTTGGTGCAGGGGTGGGTCTTCCGCTGGCGCAGACTGAGTAAAATCAACTTCATTCTTCTTCGTGATCGGAGCGGGATAATCCAAGTTAGTGTCGATCCTGCACTTGTTGCCGGGCTTCACATTTCCCTAGAAAGCGTGATGGAAATCGAAGGTATTGTACAGCAAGAACCGCGGGCACCGGAAGGCTACGAGGTGGTGGCCCGCAAGGTCGAGCTCTTGGCGCCCGCTTCCGGCTTACCCTTTAATGTCAATGCCCCGAACTTAAAGGTAAATTTGGAAGGGATTTTAGATCACCGCGTTCTTAGCTTACGCCATGAAAAAATAAATCCTGTTTTTAGAATCCAGGCAGCCCTGGTCCAAAGCTTTCAAAGATTTTTGGATCAAGAAGATTTTTTACAAGTATTTACACCAAAAATTGTAGGTGCCGGGACTGAAGGCGGGACCGAACTTTTTTCCCTCCAATATTTTGAGGAGGAAGCATTTTTAGCCCAAAGCCCCCAATTTTATAAACAAATGCTAGTGGGCGCAGGCTATGAAAGGGTGTATGAAGTAGGCCAAGTCTATCGAGCCGAAAAACATGCCACTTCCCGTCATTTGAACGAATACGTAAGCCTCGATCTGGAAATGGGTTTCATTGCCGATGAACATGATCTTATGGATCTCCAGAATAGGCTGTTAGCCTTTATGTTTTCCAGGCTCAAAGAGGACTGTAGGCAGGAACTGCGGGCCCTAGGTGTTCAGTTAAAGCCTGTTGGCCACATCCCCCGTGTTCCTCTGCAGGAGGCCGTGGAAATTTTAGATCGGGAATTCGGAAAAAAACTAGAGGGATTTGATTTAGATCCGGAGGGGGAACGGCTTTTAAGCGGGTACTTTCTCCAACATACCGGAAGTGAATTCGTTTATGTTACTGATTATCACCAAGATCACCGGCCCATGTACACGATGCCAAAGAAAAACAACTTAACAGCGAGTTTCGACCTTCTGTTTAAAGGTTTGGAAATCACTACCGGTGGACAGCGGATCCACGATTATGCCCTTTTAAAAGCTAATATGGAAAAGAAAGGCCTTGATCCTAAGGATTTCAGCTCGTATTTAGACAGCTTTAAGTGGGGACTGCCTCCCCACGGCGGGTTGGCTATCGGCTTGGAACGGCTGACTGCCCAAATAGTGGGGCTTGCCAATGTTAGGGAAGCAAGTCTTTTTCCCAGGGATCGGCATCGCTTAACTCCCTAGGAAGGGCCCGACATATTTTGTGGTCAAACCAGAAATACCCGTAACTTCGGCCGTGGCAGGAGATCTCTCTAACCCACAGAATTCATTATCTGCGTTCCGGCGCGGAGTGGAGCACCCTTTAAGTGCGGCAGTAGATAGCCCGAACTGGAAAGAGATTTTTCTATGGCCTACAGAATTTTTATTTTTGATTTTGATTACACATTGGGAGATTCTACTCTCGGAATTATTGCCTTTACAAATTTTGCTTTAAAGCAGATGGGTTTTCTTTGCCCGGACAAAACCAAAATAAAATCCGCTATCGGCTTGTCCCTTCAAT
>JAAYRS010000183.1 GCA_012518645.1 Bacillota bacterium | reverse complement strand
TCCGCTGGCAAAAGAAAGGGCAATAAAGCTAAAGCGGACCAGGTTAAACGGGACAAAAAGCCCCCTAACGCCGGTAAAATACGTTTATCCTCGATTCTTTCCGCTGCTAATCCCGCGGGAATCTGAAGGATGTTTCCCAAGAAATTAGGAAAGGCCGTGAGCATGCCTATTTGAAAAGGAGTTGCCCCCAGAGCCAGAGCGAACAGACCCAGGTAAGGGGCGGCCAAATTATCCGCGGCAACGGCAAAAGCGCCTTCCACCGTGTTTAGCTGCATGGCCTTTTTAGTATCTTTAGTGAGGGCTGCAGATAAAAGCAAAGCCATTCCTCCCAGTTATTTGTAATTGTTTCTTAGTTTATTTCGGAATAAAGGGGAAACTTTTTCGTTAACTCAGAAACTGCCCGGCGAATTTCTTCAAAATCTTTTCTTCCTTCGGTCAAAGTTTGAGTTATTAGATCGGCAATTAGTTCCATTTCCGCTACGCCCATGCCTCTAGTGGTTAGAGCCGGCGTTCCCAAGCGTATACCGGAGGTAACAAAAGGGCTTTCTTGTTCAAAGGGAATAGTGTTTTTGTTAACAGTAATGCCCACCTGATCCAGAAGTTCTTCCGCTTGTTTGCCGCTGAAGCCCTGCTCTTTAACCTTAACTAAGATCAGATGAGTGTCTGTACCGCCGGAAACCAGGGGAAATCCGCGCTTTTCCAAAGCTTTGCCCAGCGCCTTTGCATTTTCCACCACAGCCCGTTGATAATCCTTAAACCCAGGTTGAAGCGCTTCTTGAAAAGCAACGGCCTTAGCGGCAATAATGTGCATTAGAGGACCCCCCTGCATCCCCGGGAAAACGGCTTTATCAACTGCACGACTTTGTTCCGCTGTGCTCAGAATCATGCCGCCTCGAGGGCCTCTTAGGGTTTTGTGAGTTGTGGTAGTTATAAAATCAGCATAAGGAACCGGGCTGGGATGAAGGCCCGTGGCCACTAACCCGGCAATGTGGGCCATATCCACCAGCAGAAAGGCCTCCACTTCCTCCGCCACCTTCCGAAATGCAGCAAAATCAATTGTGCGAGGATAAGCGGAGGCACCTGCGATAATCATGCGCGGCCGGTGTTGGTGTGCCAATTCCCGCATCTGCTCGTAATCAAGCCGTTCCGTATCCTTGCGCACACCGTAATGAATGACGTTAAACCAGGAGCCGGAAAGATTTACGGGACTTCCATGAGTGAGATGCCCTCCGTGGCTTAAATCCATGCCCAAAATCGTATCTCCGGGCTCTAAAGCCGCAAAAAAGACCGCCTGATTAGCTTGAGAACCTGAATGGGGCTGAACGTTAACATGTTCTGCGCTAAAAAGCTCTTTGGCCCGAGCAATCGCCAATTCTTCAGCTACATCAACAAATTCACAGCCTCCGTAATAGCGTCTACCGGGATACCCTTCCGCATATTTATTGGTAAGTTGACTTCCCATGGCCTCCAACACAGCCAGGCTTACAAAATTTTCGGAAGCAATTAGTTCCAAGTGATTGTTTTGGCGCCTTGTCTCGTTTTGAATTACCTCCAAAATACGGGGA
>JAAYRS010000182.1 GCA_012518645.1 Bacillota bacterium | reverse complement strand
TTCCGTAAATTCCTCTCCCAGGTCAACGTTGGACATCTCTAAAGAACTGGGAGCAATTATGCCGTAACCCGGCTGCCCCGCGGCGCCGCCTGCTTGAGCAGACCCTGAGTTAGCGGTTTCCACAAACATAGTGGAACCGGCTCTTTCCAAACCGCCGGGGTTGGCGAAACGGGTTAAAGCAACCTGTCCGAGATTTCGGGTCAAGCCGTTGGAAAAGCTGCCCACAATCACACCGTTTTGGTCAATGGCGAAACTTTCCAAAGAACCATTGGCATAACCATTTTGATTGATAAATTTCCCGGTAAAAGTATCTGCATACTGCGTAAAAGCGGAAAAGTCTAAATCGATTTCCATCGCTTCCGCATCATCAGGATCGATCACAACCGTGTAGACATTTACACCGCTGAAACTGCCGTCTTGGTTAAATCTAATAACGCGGTCAATACCCGATATATCGTCATCATCTTCATCGCCTAACTCAGTGGTTAAAGATCTTTCTGCGCTTAAGACCAGCCTGCCTTCACTGCCGGAAGCTTTTAGTATTTCACCCGTTTTAAGGGCAGTTTCAAACTGGAAGCTAATCTCTTCCTCTTCTTCATTCTCGTATTCAACGGTCCAGACACGGCCGTCATTGCTTGTGGCAACAACGTCTTCCGTTTCCGGTAACACAAGAGCAAAGCCGTCATTGTTCTTTTTTACTTCATATTTTTCGTTATTCTTGATGGGGGAATTATGAGAGGGGATGGTGTCGCTGATTAAAAGCCAGCTGGCATCCCACTGCCAAGCATTGCCGTCCCATTCTTCGTCCCCGTTTTCTACCTCGGGCCTTTTTAAATCAACGATAATAGTTTGCTCCCGGCCCCGGGAATCGAAAATTTGTACCGTGCGGCGGACAGGATCATCACTAAGGCTGTAGCGGTTATCAAGATTGCCGGCAAAGAAGACTTTGCTGGTTGCCCGGGGGCTGATCGTCTCTTCGGCAGAGATATATAAAGGCTGCAAGGCGGAATTGGTATCAATATTCCCATCCCGGTCGGCCATGTAGCCTAAGACCCTTTCCCCATTGACCATGGAAACCAAATTCCCATCTGTACCGTTGTCTAAACCAAAAATACCCGCCCGAGTATAGAGCCTGTTTTCCTCATGGCCCAGAACGAAAAAACCGTCCCCTTCGATCGCCAAATCGGTGACGTAACCTGTCGACTGTGTGTTGCCCTGGGTGTGTTTGACATCAATAGAACCCAAAGACACTCCTAAACCTACCTGTTGGGGGTTGGTCCCGCCTCGGTTTTCTGTAGGCGCGGACGCCCCTCTGATTCTCTGGCTTAACATTTCTTGAAAAGTTGCACGGGAAGATTTATACCCCGCTGTATTTACATTGGCAATATTATTGCCAATTACGTCCATTTTGTTTTGATGTGCCTTCAAACCTGAAACACCGGCAAACATCGAACGCATCATAAGCGCATTCCTCCTTTTTCAAATCCGCTTCTGTCATTCAGCGAATGGAGGGCCTCCTTTAAGGTCCAGCCCTGCTTTAAGTAATTACGGCACTGTCAATTTGAGTAAAAACGTTATCTTTAAGAGTTTCACCATCAATAACTGTAATCACAGTGCGGTTGGCCACACTTACCACTAAGGCCAGATTATCGAGAAGGATTAAAGATTCCCGGCCGCCCTTAGCCTTGATTTTGTTCACAGCTTTTTCCAGGGAATTCAGCTGAGCATCATTCAAGTTGATTTTTCGTGACTGCAGCCGTCTAGCCGCGTGAGCGGAAAACTTAACTGTACTTGCCCGCAGTTTCGATTCTAAAATCTGGGCAAATTGGGATTCTTTTTGATCCGGACGAGTAGGAGTCGGTGTCCTTTTCGGCTCCACCGGCCGAATTGGCATCCCCCTTGGAATTCTAAACTGTTCACTCATACGGTTATCCCTCCTTAATGGCAACGACTTCACCAAAGTCGTACATCTTGCCGTCCACTATAATCCAAGGCCAGTTGTCTTTAAACTGAATGCCGGAAACTTTCCCAAACAAACTCTCCCCATTTTTTGTAAACAACTCTACCTCCCGGCCGATCATCTCCATGGCTTGCCCTAATGCGGTTAGCTTTTGCTGAGAAAGCATCAGATCACCCAAGTTTGTGTTCAGATTCTGCATTTGTTCTAAGCTGCTGAATTGGGCCAGTTGAGCAATGAATTCCTTATCTTCCACCGGGTTAATCGGATCTTGATGCCTGAGTTGAGTTATTAAAAGCTGTAAAAATTGGTCTTTGCCTAAGGCGCTGGAATCCCGGGATTGGCCGTTTTCCGCAGATTCCCTTGCTTGGAGGTAATCTTCAACGCTGCCTACAGGATTAAAATACATTTTACCACCCCCTTATGCTCGTAAATCCACTTGGTTCCAAGGATTGTTGACATTTTTCTTGAGCTCTATCGGAGCCCTTTCATCGTTTCTAATTCCGGAAATCGTACTTTTGCGGCGATTGCTGCTTTGGGAAGACCGGCCCGGCTGTTCCTGAAAACCGTCCTGCTTGACATCGACATTTACCGTCATTTGGGAAATATCAGCACCTTGTTCCTCCAGTGCCGTTCTTAAGTGTGGTAAATTAATGGCAATTATTTGTCGAACTGTATCATTTTCCACCGTGAATTCAGCAGCCATCAAACCCCGCTCGATAGATATTTTAATTTTCAATTCCCCGAGATAGTCCGGTTTCAACTGAAGGCGGACCTCACTGCGTTTTTCTTCCACTAAAGACTGGATTTGCTGGGTTAACTTGGGAAACAGCTCTTTTAAATCCCCTAGTTCCGGGACACGTCCAGGTGCGGGATTGTCTCCAGGCCTTTCTGAATTTTCAATAAGGCCCGCTTGTTGGAAATCCTGGCTGGGGGCAGTCCCTTCCAATTTTTCTTTTCCTTTCCCGACTTCTGTTTCTTCACCAAAGCTCTTCTTGGGAATTGACTCTTTCATTTCTCCCAACTGGGGCTGCTTAGGGCGTACCGACAAATTTTCCCCCGTTTCCCTTTCCGCGCCGGGTTTATCCACCGCGTTTTGGACCTCTGGCAAAGATTGGGATTTTTCCGGGGCCGTTCTTTCCAATTTACCCGGGGCTTGCCTTGTATCTGGATCTTTTTTCTTCAAGATTATTTTTTCCGGACCCACACCCGAATTCTCTGCCTGCCGCGGCTTCACCGAATCGCTCAACATCGAGGCCTCCTCCGCTATTTCCCCAAGCTGCTCTTTCTGCGCAGCAGGGCCTGCTCCTAAAGAGGCTTTTTGCTCCCCTTTTGCCTCCGAGGACTTACTTAGAAAGCGAAAATTGTCAGCTTGCAGCTGGGTTAGGGGCTCTTTCTCAACCGATACATCCGGGTGAAAATCGTCTCTACCCTGATTCCTAAACGCTAAAACGGCTTCTTCCCTTTGGGGAAAGTCTGCCGGTTCCGTCTCTTCCAACCCATCTAAGGGGATCTCGGCGGTGTGGCCTTGGCCCCATTCTACTGTTTCCGGCTTGAAGTCCTCTTTACTGGGTAAAGAGTTTGTTTGCGGCCGTTCATCCCCTTCTTTTTGCGGCGGTACCGCTGGGGGGAAAATCGACTTTAGTTCTTTCTTCCCGGCTGTTGAGGCTAATGCTGGCGCTCTTTCTTCGCCGTCCGGAGGAACTTCTTCAGGATTGACCGGCCCAAACCCAGCAAAAACAGCCAAAGAACTGCACTGCTTTCCAAGGATCTTTTGCTCCGTCTCCAAAACCAATTTGGGTTTTCCCTTTTCAGGTTTTTGGTCCTGATCCGTTGTTCGTTTTAGTTGGGCCGGCAAGGGAATTTTTGCTTTATGAAGCTGTTCCTTTTTAGGAAGCACCGGCCTTGAAACGCTTTGTCCAATCTCTTGTTTGGCGAGGAAGGTTTCCAAAAGGACATCGAAATTCAAAGTTTGTGATTCCGAGCCTTTCTCGGTAAACTGCAGATGCTCTCCGTCGGCAGGTGCAATCAAAAGAGGTATCAAAAGTTGAAGCATTTGCTCACCCCCTTTCTTTGAAGTTTTATTACTTGTGCTGCCCTAACTGTTTGCTTAAGGCAACGGCAAGATTAGTCGGCAGTTTAGTGAGAATATCCGCCGCATCCCGCTCGTCCATCCAAGTCAGGATCTGCAGGGCCAGCTCCTGGCCGGCTTCTTCCAAAATGCGGGCAGCTTCTTCTGCCCCCATTTCGGTGTAAATTTCGGCCAGTCTTTGGATATTGCGGCGCTCGCTTAATTCCTCCTCCAGCTTGGTAATGTGTTCCAGCAATTCTGTTTCTTCTTTAATAAATTTCTGGATACTTTCCTCCAGCTGCTCCTCTTGGGTTTTCAGTTCTTGGGCATAAGCCTCTACTTCAGAGGCCCTAATTCCCAATTCTTCCTCCTGGGCCGCCAGCCAGTTTTCAATATCTTTGCCCCGAGAATAAGTTTCCAGGTATGGTTCCAGCCAGCTGATCCTTAAACCAAGTTTCCAAAATAAAGTGGGAGCGTCAATTACCCCTGTTACGGAAAAAATAATAAAAGCTAAAATAATGGCGATAATTAAAAGGCCAAATGCAACAAACCATCTTCCCATTGGACCCGCTCCTTAATTTCCTTTCAAACGCGGTTGCATATCGTCTAAAATCTTCTGTTCCCTGCGCAATTTTTCTTTGCGGTAGGCACTGTAGTGCTTATCTTTCAAGATTGTTATTTTCTCTTTTTCACGCCGGGCTAAAAACCATTCCTTTTGGGCTTGGCGAGCCAATTCTTCGCTTTTTTTCACACCCAGCTGCTGGCGCTTAATTTTCCGGTCCAAAATCTCTAAATATTGGTACATGGCACTTCTAATCCGAAGGTCACCCTGGCCATAACCAAATTCCGTGATGTCATTCTTTTTGACTAAAAGCCGCTCTAATTCAGCCTGTTCCTGGCGAGCCGCTTTTTCCCGAAGAGCCCATTTCTGTTTCTGCTGGTCTTCTTTAATTTGACGAATATGTAGAACTTTTTCCAGGCGAAATTTAAACGCACGCATTTTACTCTCCCCTAGGACTCAGAGTGAAAAGTCTTCCGCAGTTTTTCCAAAGTATCATCCCAATCGCTTTCTTCACAAGTTTCCTGTTGTAAAAACTGGTTAAAGCCGGGAATAAGTTTAATTGCCAAATCGATTTCCGGATTAGAACCCTCGGCGTAAGCCCCAATATTAATCAGGTCCTCCGCTTCTTTATATGCAGCCAATAAAGAACGGAATTTCCCGGCCATATTTTGATGTTCGGCGCTGGTGATTTCGCTCATCAGCCGGCTGATGCTGGCTAAAACATCTATGGCGGGATAGTGCTGTTTTTCTGCCAACGAACGGGCCAAAACAATGTGACCGTCAAGGATACCCCTCACGGTGTCGGCAATGGGTTCATTAAGGTCGTCCCCTTCTACCAGGACCGTGTAAAAACCGGTTATGGTCCCCACCGCACCGGGACCGGTTCTTTCCAATAACCGAGGCAATAAGGCGAAGACCGACGGAGTGTATCCCCTGGTGGCCGGGGGTTCGCCAATGGCTAAACCGACTTCCCGCTGGGCTATGGCAAAGCGGGTGACGGAATCCATTAAAAAGAGAACATCGCGGCCCAAATCACGGAAATATTCTGCGATAGCTGTGGCTACCATTGCTGCTTTTATCCGAACCAATGCGGGTTGATCGGATGTAGCCGCCACAACCACAGAATTTTTTAAACCCTCCGGGCCTAGATCTCTTTCTAGAAATTCCCGCACTTCGCGGCCCCGCTCCCCAACTAAGGCAATCACATTAACATCTGCTTCTGTATTACGGGCCATCATTCCCAAAAGTGTGCTTTTCCCAACCCCGCTTCCTGAAAACACCCCTATCCGCTGTCCCCTTCCACAGGTAAGCAAGCCGTCTATGGCCCGCACACCCACTTGCAAAGGTTGCTTAATTCTTTGGCGTTCTAAAGGTTTCGGCACCTTACCCGAAATGGAGCAGCGTTTAGTGGTCGGGATGGCCCCCCGGCCGTCCATGGGTTTTCCCAGCCCATCCAAAACTCTGCCTAAAAGCGCCGACCCCACCGGTATTTTCAGGGGGTGGCCCGTGGCATTTACATAACTGCCCGGCCCGATTCCCGCCATCTCCGCCAGGGGCATTAAAAGTACTCTCTCGTTTTTAAATCCCACTACTTCCGCAGGGATGGGAGAGTTATCACGGCGTTGAATTAAGCAGAGATCACCAATATTTGTAATGGGCCCGATGGATTCGATGGTTAAACC
>JAAYRS010000181.1 GCA_012518645.1 Bacillota bacterium | reverse complement strand
CAAGGCTAAACGCCCGGCCTAGCCGCTTATCGAGAAAAACACCCATTTGATCAGCCTAATCTACCCTAGAAGGGTATCTTGAGGTCAATTTTTCTTTATTCTGCCTTAAATAGAAGAAACGCCGGATCAACTGATCTGGCGGTCTGTTTCCCTAACTAACTTTGACAGTTGTTCCCGAAATAAACGGGCCCCGCCGTTTGCCGGATGGCGTACCTGAGGATAGCTAAGGCCGAGAGTTGTGCCGGCTTTTCTTCCTAGAGCAATACACATTATATTTTCCGGGCAAAGGGATTTCAGCTGATTTAAAAGCTCTTGCCCCGCCCGCAGTTCTCCCTCTCGGGGGGTGCGGTTGGAGAGCCTCCCCTTGTGCTGATCAAAGGGGTGGAAGGGGAAAATGTTCCAGAAAATTACCTCTCCGGGAGGCAGTTCCAATTCTTGGATCAACTGCCAAACGATGGTGGCGGTTGGTTCAGCAAAGCCCCTCTTGCGGACTGCATCAAAAGGGGCAGCTGCGGCCCTGCTGGTCCGCGTAAATTTTACCTGAGGTAAGATGGCGCCGCAGGCAATATTACTTTGATAACCCAGTAGGATCCTTTCGGAAGTTAGGGGGACCCCGGAAAATTTGGCCCCCTGATAGCCTACTGCTTCAGCAACCAGCATGTAGCGGGCTTTTTCGATTCGCAAGGATAAATATTCTTTAAGGTAAGCCAGGCGGATTCCGGGGGCAGCGGCCGTGCAGTCGTAGAGGGGATCGTAATCAGCCCAGGGATTGAAGGTATCCGCACCGGATTTATACTGCTGCAGCCGGCTTAAAAAAGCAGTGAGCATCTATTCCGTTTTTTGACCTTCGGCCAAAATTTCCTCTAAGATCCCCACCTGTTTTTCCAAACTTGATTGCTGCCTCTGAATAACAACTGTATACCCAAAAATTAAAAGCCAAACGACGGCGTAACCAAGTGTAAAAAAGATCACTGTAAACCCTCTTTTCTCCCGATTTAAGTTTAAGTAAGCTTGCTTTTCAACTCATTTACCCGCTCTTTTAAGGACAGGCTTCTATAACGCAGCTGCAAAAGATAAACGTAAAGCAAGGAAAATGTAATCAGACTGGCAAATAAAGCCACCCGCATCTTGGCAGTAAGCCCCATCCCCTCCGAAGTAATTACTAAGGGATGGATTGATCTCCACCAACGGGCGGAAAAAAAGACTAAAGGCACATTAATAAAGGCCACAATCCCGTAAATTGCTGCAAACCTCTGCCGGTTTTCCGTTTCACCCCCGCTCTGCAGAGCAATATAAGCTAAATACATAAACCAAAGCACTAAAGTAGTTGTTAAACGGGGATCCCAAGTCCACCAGGTGTTCCAAATCGGGTAAGCCCATAAAGGCCCCGTAAGCAGAGTACAGGTAATAAACACCGTGCCGATTTCGGCTGAGGCCAAAGCTAAACGGTTTAAAGCTGCTTCTCTTTTTCTAAGGTATAGAATGCTGGCAATAAAAACAAGGACAAAAGCCAAGAGACCGATCCAAGCGGAAGCGATATGAAAATAAAAGACCTTTTGGACAATGCCCATAGTTTTTTCTACGGGAGCGTAAATAAAAATTAAGAAAATGTTCACAGGCAAGAGGATCATTAAAGCCAAACAACTTAATTTTCTCCAGGGACTTTCCATCTTCAACCCTCCAAAATATAATCAAAAAGCAACAAAGGGACAATGACAAACAACAAATCAAAACTTGCCAAAAAATAGAGCCAAGCTGCCACAGATTCCCCCGGGGCGGCAAAAGCCGCAGCTGTGCATTGGATCACAGCGACTAAAACCGGAACCATTAAGGGGAAGAGCAGGATAGGAAAAAGCAGGCGGGCCGCGGGCAGCTGCACTGTCATCCCGTTTAGCATGGTACCGATAGCTGCCAAACCCCAGCTTCCCAAGAAGAGGGCCGGCACCAATAGGCCAAGGCTGGCTTTAACCCCGGAGGCTCCGATAAAGATCCACAAAAGGGGGGTAATCACCGCTTCGAAAATTAAAAGGATAGTAAGGTTGCAAAGAAACTTAGCTAGAAAAATGCTGCCCCGATCCCCTGTGCCCAAGAGCAATCCGTCTAAGACATTGTTCTCTTCTTCTTTGGCAAAAGATCTTTGAATAGCCAAGACAGAAGAAAAGAAGATACTGACCCATAATATCGCGGAGAAGGCTTGCTCCACATCTAAATCCGCCAGCTGGAAAGCAAAGCTGAAGATGAAAATCAGCATAACCCCAAATAAGATTGTGGATAGCAAATTATCGAAGCTGCGCACTTCATCCCGGATATCTTTCCAGTAAATTAAGAACACTTTATTCAGGTACTTCCCCACCGCTAACCCCTTTCCTGCACAACCCGGCCTCTTTGCAGCCGGATATTTCCGTATTCCAGGCCGGAGAGCAGATTTAGATCGTGGGTAACCAGGATCTGAATTGATCTTTGCCTCTTGGCTGCCAAAATGTTCCTGAGCAGCTTCTGCCCGTCCAGATCTAAACCCGTAAACGGTTCATCATACAAAACCAGCTTTGGTTCTTGGGCTAAAGTCCGGGCTAAAGCGAGGCGCTGCTGCATTCCTCTTGATAAGACCCCTGCCGGCTCGTGGCGGTAAAGCCACAAATCCACCCGCTTCAAAAGTTCTTCGATGCGCTTTTGGGAATACTTTTCATACAAGCGGCCGAAAAAGACCATATTTTCTAAGACGGAGAGATTTTCGTAAAGCATGGATTTATGAGAGATATAGCCGAGGGAGCCGTGGGCTAAACCGTAATCCGACCCGTTCCAGAGAATCTTCCCGGAAGTCCTTTTAATTAACCCGGCAATTAATCTTAAAAGGGTTGTCTTGCCTGCGCCGTTTGGCCCGGTAACAACAAGAAAATCACCGCTTTGAGCAGCAAAGGAAACATCAAGAAGAATGTTTTTAAAACCGATCTTTTTTGTCAGATTTTGAATTTCCAGCAGATCAGCCATCTTCTTACCTCCCCAGCTTTTTCAGCAAGCGGCCAAAAGGCACCAGGATGATAATTACCCCCAAATAAATGATTGCAGAACCAATCCAAATCCAAAGCACCAAGGCAAAGGTTTGCACATGCAGTTGAGCAGTCTGCCCCTGCCAGCCGGCTAAATTCAAGTACAGATCTTCTTTAAAGGTACTTAAAATTCCTACATCCGTAGCAGGCTGTTCCCTGTTTTGGCGAAAAATCTTCCTGGAAGTAATTTCCCCAAAATATTTATCTCCTTGGTAAACTTCCAAAGTGGTCTCCACAGCATGCTGATTAACCCCCCAAACCGTCCTCAAACCAGAATAATCTAAACGGTAGCCTCCCACTTGAAGGCTTTGGCCCGGTTCTACGCTTTGAAAAGTATCCTGGACAAAAATAGATGACCCGCTGATTCCTAAGAGCATAATTAAAACCCCAATGTGGGCTAAAGCGACACCTAATTTATGCCGGTTGAATTTGGACAAAAGGCCGCAAAGATGGGTCAGGATGCCGAAGGTGCCAATACCAAAACTTAGGCTGCCCGCCAGATGGCCGCTGCTGCGGAAATAAAAAAGAAGGGCAGCCCCCAGGCCCAGAAGGCCCGGCAGACCTATTTTCCGTCCCAGCCGCCGCCAATTAGTCCTCCCCTTGTTTAAGAACGGGGCAAAACCCAGGATGAGAAACAAGGCTAGAAAAAGAGGAACGGAAATTTGATTATAAAACTCGGCATCCAAGACGATTTCCCTGCCCCCCAAGGCCCTGGATAAAAGGGGAAACATAGTACCCAAGAAAACCGCCCCAAAAATTAAAAGTAAGAGCACCAGGCCGGCTAAGATACCCCCTTCTTTGCTAAACCAAGAAGTATCTTCTTGGGAGGCTTTTTCCCCAATTAAAAGATTGCGGCGGCTCAAGCCTAAATAAAAGGAAAAAGCTGCAAGGGCAATAAGGACAACCAAAAAGATATTACCCAGAATACCGCCGGCAAAAGCATGCACAGAATCGAGCACACCGCTCCTGGTAAGGAAGGTACCAAATATAGTTAGTAAAAAAGTAAGTGCTGTTAAAAGAAAACACCAAAATTTCGTATACCTTCTCTGCACAGGAAGCCATAAAGCATGGATTAGGGCTGTAGCCGTAAGCCACGGAAAAAGGGAGGCATTCTCCACCGGATCCCAGGCCCAATAGCCGCCCCAGCCAAGCTCGTTATAGGCCCACTGCCCGCCGGTGACAATACCCATAGTCAGCATCAGCCAAGAAAAAAGAAGCCAAGGACGAGAGGCCTTTATCCAGGCAGCCCCCTTCCCGCGCTCTCCCAGGGCAACCACAGCCAAGCCAAAAGGGACCGCAAAACCGCTGAAACCCAAAAACAAAATAGGCGGGTGGACAACCATCCCCAGGCTTTGGAGCATAGGGTTCAGTCCCTGGCCGTCCCCAAAGAGCACCTCCGCCTTTTCAAAGGGGGAGGTCACAAAAACAAGGAGGAAAAGAAATAAAATACGCAGAGCGTGAATTACAGCCGTGACTTTTAAATCCAGATTATCCCGCTTATATTTTTTCCGGCCCAGAATTACAAGGGCCAAAACGGATAGAAGCAGCAGCCAAAGCAGTAAGGAACCGGACTGTCCGGCCCAGAAAGCGCTAACTTTATAAATTAGCGGAAGGCTGCGCTCCGAGTTGCGGGCTACGTAAGCAAACCGGAAGTCATCAGCCAGAAAGGCCCGTAGTAAAACAAGGCCGGCCCCGGCGGTAAATAAAACCGATCCGTAAGAGGCCTTCCTCGAATTTTCCAACCAAATTTCATTTTTGCGTTTAATACCGCCCAAGGCCGCCCCGAAAGCAAACACTCCTAAGCCCAAAGCAAGGCTTAGGCAAGCAATTCCGCTATTGATCATATTATTCTTCACCCTCGTATTTAGATGGACACTGCAGCATCAGCTTACTTACTTGGAATTGCCCGCTCGCCTCCAGTTTTCCTTCTACAATTATTTCATCTGCATGTGTAAAATTATCCGGCATAACTCCGTTATAAATTACCGGCAGAAGATGGCCCTCTTCCACCAGGGAAAATTTTAATAAAGGGATTTGTGCATCGTAATCTACACTGTCTTTCACTAATTCACCTTTAATGCGCAGCTTATTCTGGGTCAATTCCATCGCCGAAACCTCAGCAACGGAATAATAATAGGCGGCCGAGTTTTTAAAACCCTGAAAAGCCAAAAAACCCAGAATCAGGACGGGTATTGCCAAGAGAACAATAACTTTCATTTTTTTCCCAGCCATGTGATCGACTCCCCAAAATTTCTCTTTAAAAAAGGGAAAGCGTAAAGGCTACGCTCTCCCCTACGTTTTTCTTTAAACTTAGTGGCCCTCGTGGCAACCTTTGCAGTCCATCTTGCCAAGGGTATCATCGGCCATACCGCCTACGTGGCAGTCAAAACATTCTTTTGTTTCTTCAGACATCTCATAAACAGGTACAAAAGTCCCTGCTAAAACTTCATTCATGTACAGAGCCGCCTGAGCCGCTACATCACCGGTTAAAGCAGCACAGCGCGGTCCCCGCTCGCTGGATTTCTTTCCGGAAGCTTTGCACCAATTAGAAATAGAAGCATGGCAGAGCGGATTTCCGGCAACACTGTTTACATCTGCACTTAGCGGCAGGGCAGTTTGGCTGTACCAAGCCATTAGTTCATTAACAATTACAGTTGTAGCTTGATCTCTTCCAAAAACCAAGGAAACTGCTGCAGCTGCCCCATTGATAGCACCGCAAAGGGTACCCCAACCGACACCGCCGCCCTTTCCGTAGTTAAGAATCTGGGAGGGGATCAAACTGAAGGGTTCGCCCAACCCGTCTAAAACTGCTCCAAAGGCCGCTTCCGCGCATCCCTGGCCGTCAAAATAATTTGCTTCTCCCGCTGCTCTGATTGCTTCTACATCGAGGGGCTTATCAAAATGCTGGACCCAAGGATACTCCGGAAGGCTAGCGCCCTGGGCATCGGCTTTAGAGGTTAAAAAGCCGAGGCCGGAGCCGACTAGGGCAACGCCTGCTGCAGCTGCACCCGCATTAACTAAAAAGTCCCTTCTTGATAATTTTTTGTTTTCGTCCATGTTTCTACCTCCGTTTTAGTTGCACTAAGTTTCTGGTTACAAAGTGCATTATTTTTAATTTTACCCCTAAACACATTCTCGTCCCGAAAGCCTATTCCTGCTGCCTAGTTATTATTTTCACTTTCACAATTGGAAGAAAAATATTTTATTTTGTCTTTTTCTTTGCCCTCCAAGAAACAGACTTAGAAAGGAGGATGCTGATTTCGTAGAGCAAAACCATCGGCCCGGCCATTAGTATTTGAGAGATAACATCCGGCGGCGTCAAGAAAGCTGAAAGGGCAAAGATAATCAGGATCGTAACTTTCCGGTAACGAGTCAATATTTGAGGAGTAAGAATTCCCAGCCGCGTTAATAATAAAACTAAGAGCGGCAGTTGAAAAACAATGCCAAACGGGATTACAAGACCCAGCACAAAGGAAACATAACTACTGATAGAAATCAAGGGCTCTAAAGACTCAGTCCCAAATCCCATAAAGAAGGAAAACGCGAGGGGTAAGATCAACTTATAAGCAAAAACGACCCCCATCAGAAATAAGAACATTACAAAAGGCAGCCCAATATATAAAGCGGTTTTCTCAGCCTGCCTTAATGCCGGCATTATAAAACCCAAGACTTGGTAAAGGATGATGGGAAAGGAAACCACCAACCCCCCCACAACTGCTAGTTTAAGGTGTATGAAAAACGCTTCGCCGGGATGCAGGTAGACTAGCTTACCTGGTATCTGCAGTAAAAAATCAATGACCGGGGCCGCGAAATAAAAGCTGATTAAAACCCCCACAGCGAGAGCTGCGATAACTTTGATAATCCTTAGCCTAAGTTCTGCTAAATGATCAACAAGGGTCATTCCTTCTTCTGATTTTCCCATTCGTGCCAGCCTTTTCAACATAGACACCCGCCTAGCCCCAGGTTCTTAGTCCCTCTTACTCGTTTTTCCCCGTAGATGTTGCGTCGTCAACCTCATCGCTTAGACCCCTTGTAGCATTTTTGAATTCGCGCAATCCTTTGCCAATGGCTTTTCCAATATCAGGCAATTTGGAAGGGCCAAAAATCACTAAAGCAATTACTAGAAGTAAAATTAACTCACCTGCTCCGATTCTACCCATTGAGTTCGCCCCCTTATGATTTTTTTCACAGGCCTCAGCAAAAGCGTACCATTCCTAAGACTAACAGTCAAGTCAATTTAGACCTTTAATTAATTAAATTTGATTTAAATTTATCGCCCAACCCAAACCCGGCAAAAAACAGAAACCGGCAACAACAAATACCCTTTCCACCAGCTGTTTTAGGCTTGTCTTACGCCTCTTTCTTTTGGGAGCTAAACCAACTGCGGATGCCGCCGGCGGCCCGCTTTCCGGCCCCCATGGCGCTGATCACCGTAGCCGCACCGGTCACAATATCACCGCCCGCCCACACTCCGGGAATGCTGGTTGCACCAAACTGATCAAAGACGGCAATATTGCCCCGTTTATTCAATTCCAGCCCTGGAACCCTGCTGGTTAATAAGGGGTTAGGGGCCTGGCCCACAGCAACGATAACTGTATCAACCTCTAAAGAGAATTGGGATCCGGGGATTTCCTCAGGCCTTCTCCGATTAGAGCTGTCCGGCTCGCCTAATTTCATTTTTACGCAATCCATAGCCTTAACCCGGAAACGATCATCACCTACAATGCGGGCGGGATTGGTCAGCAGCTTAAATTCTACCCCCTCTTCTTCCGCATTCCCGAT
>JAAYRS010000180.1 GCA_012518645.1 Bacillota bacterium | reverse complement strand
CTCCGTTAACGACTGTACCTTTGCTAAAAACGCTTAAAAGCAAGGCGGCTAATAAGGCAAACCTCGCCTCGCTTAATAACAAAAAGAGCCACTTAGTATTATTCCCATTTTTTTCAAATATTATCCCCTCATCGGCCCTAATTTTAAAAGTAAGGAATACTAGTGGTCGCATTTAGTTATGTTATCATAAGCACCAGCCGGCGTCAATAGAAAAAATATTAAATTGTACTTGAGCCCTTCTGTGTTATACTTAGTATGTATTTCCAAGATAGTTATGACCCCAACTCGAAAGGGTGATTTGGATGAATTTCAACATTAATAATCGGGTATCCTGGGTAGGTAAAATCGATTGGGAGCTAAAATGGTTTCACGGGTATGAATACTCTGTGCACAAAGGTTCATCTTACAATGCCTATTTGATCAGAGACAAAAAGACGGTTTTGATTGACACCGTGTGGCAACCATTTGCCAAGGAATTCATCGCCAACCTTAAGGAAATCATCGACCTGGATCAGATTGATTATATTATATCAAACCATGCTGAAATAGACCATAGCGGTGCTCTGCCGGAGCTAATGCGGGAAATCCCGGAAACACCGATTTACTGTAGTGCTAATGGAATCAAATCGCTTAAGGGGCACTTTCACGAGGATTGGAACTTTGTACCGGTAAAAACAGGCGATCGATTGGATATTGGTGAGAATAAATTGGTGTTTATCGAAGCGCCCATGCTGCACTGGCCCGATAGTATCTTTACCTATATGTCAGGAGACAATATTTTGTTCAGCAACGATGCCTTCGGCCAGCACTATGCATCCGAATTTATGTATAACGACTTAGTCGATCAGGCCGAACTATACCATGAGGCGATCAAATACTATGCCAACATTCTCAATCCATTCAGCCCGTTGGTGAAAAAGAAAATTGATGGGCTGCTGGCGCTCGAGGTCCCTGTAGATATGATCTGCCCCGCCCATGGCGTCATTTGGAGGCAAGATCCACTGCAAATTGTCAACAAGTATCTGGAATGGTCTCAAGCATATCAAGAAAATCAGGTGACCATAGTCTATGACACCATGTGGAACGGAACCAGGCGGATGGCTGAAAGTATTGCTGCTGGCCTGATAAAAGCGGACGACCATTTGGAGGTCAAGCTCTATAATGCTGCCAAAACAGATCGGAATGATATCTTGACGGAAGTATTCAAATCCAAAGCTATTCTGCTCGGTTCACCCACCGTTAACCGCAGTATTTTGGCTTCTTTGTCGGCTTTTACAGACGCGGCTGCAGGGCTGTCTTTCAAGAACAAAAAAGCAGCTGCCTTTGGCACTTATGGCTGGAGCGGTGAATCAGTGGCGGTGCTGACAAATCGGCTTAAAGAAGCAGGCTTCCAGCTGGTCAGCGACGGTATTAAAGCAGCCTGGAATCCAAACAGTGACGCTTTAGTTCGCTGCTACCAGTTTGGTCAGCAATTTGCAAACCAGCTCTAGGTTATTATGGGACAAAAAAGTGTGGTCGTCATCGGGGGTGGGGCTGCCGGCTTGATGGCAGCGCTGGCAGCCTCCCGCCAAGGAGCACAGGTAACTCTGCTGGAACAGAACCCCCGGGTGGGAAAAAAGCTGCTGGCTACCGGAAACGGCCGTTGTAACTACACTAATATTAACCTTACCCCAGATCATTTCCATGGTTCGGATCCAGCTTTCGTCAAAACAGTTTTAGACCGATTCCCCGGCCCTCAAACCTTGGAATT
>JAAYRS010000179.1 GCA_012518645.1 Bacillota bacterium | reverse complement strand
TCTTCCCCGAAATGTTTTTCTATCCCGGAGAAATCTTCCGCTGCTACTTGCCGCAAAAATTCTTCCGCCGCCGCCGCCGGATCTGATCGCCAAAAGTGCCAAACGGTTAAGGCACCCCCGGCCAAAAACACGAGAATTATCAAGGCAATAATTTTTTTAGACACAAGCTAGTCCCCCTTTCTGGGTAAGAGTATCCTAAAAGTACTGCCGGAACCGGGTTCGCTGCTGACTTCAATCCGCCCGCCGTGGCCTTTAATTATCTCGGCGGTGAGGGCCAGGCCGATTCCGGTCCCCCCGGTTTCCCTGGAACGGGATGAATCCGTCCGATAAAATCTTTCGAAAATCAAGGGCAGTTCTTGGGCTTCAATCCCAATTCCCGTATCGGAAATTTCGATTAAGGACCAAGCGCCGGCCTCTTTTAATTTCACACTTACGGCGCCGCCCTCCGGCGTATATTTGATCCCGTTAATAACCACATTGCGCACAGCTGCGGCCAGGGCTTCCGGATCACCCCGGGTGTAAAGCGGGGCCCCGGGCTGCCAGTTAAGGCTGAGATCCTTTTCCTCCGCTAGAATCCGGAGGGGATCCAAAAGCCCGGCGATCATCCGGTTTAAGTCCACCTTTTCTTGGGTCCGGAGGGGCGTTTCCGCTTGGGCTAATTCTTGCAGGCCCTGCAGAAGCCGCTTTAAACGCTCCGTTTCTTCCAGGACTAACTCCAGGTTTTCGTTGTCTGCAGTCAAAACCCCATCGTGCATAGCCTCCAAGTAAGCTTGGATACCAGCCAGCGGCGTGCGCAGCTCGTGAGCTACATCGTTGGTGAGCTTAATCCTCATCTCTTCCATTTGCTGTAAATTAGCAGCCATTTGGTTAAACTCCCGGCCCAGGAAACTAAATTCATTATCACCTTTGAATTCGATCTTTGCGTCCCACTCGCCCCGGCCTACCCGGCGCACCATGCCCACCAGCTGATTAAAGGGTTTAGTTAGGCCCCAGGAAAGAAAGGCGCTGATTACCAAAGCAGCCCCTAAAGAGAAGAGGGCTGCCAAGAAGATAGATTTATTTACTGTCCGCCTGAAAGCGGCTTCATTCACCGTGTTTTCTCCGCTGATCACGGGAAGCACAGTAATAGTGGCCTCCCCTCCGCTGGGCAGAGTAATTTCCTCCGAGGCCTGCTGCCGCATCATCTGCCTGCCCATACCCATATGGCCGTGCATGGGCCGCCGGGAAGGAGGCGGCGTTACTGTAATTTGGACGTCCGCCGCCAAACTCAGCAACTCCAGCTGCCGTTCCAAACTAGGTTCTGCACCATCTTGGGCATAAAGTTCCTTCACTGTTTCCAGCACTTGTTGGTTTCTGTCCCGCTGAGCTGCATCTAGAAAGGAAGAAAACTGGCGATCAAGGGCCCGATCGGTTAAAACAGCGGCAAAAAGGGTTGTTAAGGCACTGACCAAAACCATGGCCAAGGCAACTTTCCAGCTCAGTTTAAGCACCATTATCCCAACCACCTATAACCCACACCGTAAACTGTATCAATATACTCTCGGTTACTGTGAGGTTCTATTTTTTTCCTTAAGTTCTTAATATGAACGTAAATGGTTTCTTCATAACCTTCATAATCCCAGCCGAAGGCTTTTTCCGCTAATTCCGCCCGGGAAAAAACTACACCGGGGTTACTGAGAAATAAAACCAGGATCCGGTATTCGGTCGGTGTAAGGGCTACTGATTGCCCCCCCACTTTTGTTTTATGCCGGGCTTGGTTAACTTTAATTAAGCCATCCCCGCTTTTTAGCTCCGCTTCCCGCGGTTTTCCGCTGCGGCGCAGGACTGCTTTAACCCGGGCCGCCAGTTCTTTAGGGCTAAAGGGTTTCGTAACGTAATCATCAACACCGCTTTCCAAGCCCTTAACCCGATCTTCCTCGCTGGTTTTGGCGGTAAGCATAATAATGGGGGTCTCCCCCTGCTTTCTAATAAAAGCGCTCACTTCTTCCCCGGAAAGTTTAGGCAGCATTAAATCGAGGATCACTAAATCCGGCCTCTGCTCTTGGAAGACCTGCAGGGCTTCTTGGCCGTCCGCTGCCTCTAAAACAGAAAAGCCGTCCTGCTGCAGATAGAGCTTGACAATTTCCCTGATTTTCTTTTCATCTTCTACAATCAATACTTTCCAAACCATCCCCCTCACCTCTGTTTTTAAGCATACCATAAAAAAGAAAGGTTCCGGAAATCTACAGATTATCTTTAGAATTTCTTCCGAATATCTTTAAGATCCTATGTTATCCTGGAGAAAATTAAGGAGGCAATCAGAATGCAAAAAAGGATCAAAGGTCTACTAATTATCACTTTAGCTGCCCTGGTTTTCGGGACTTCCCTGGTTTGGGCCCAAGAATCCCAAGAGCAATTCCTACCTTGGAGAACAAGGGTTTTAGAAATTTTAGGGCGCAACCCTGAAATTTTAGAGGAACTAAAAGCCCTCCGAGAAGAATTTGACGGGCCCGATTTTGAAGGCCAAGAGGAAAGAGTCTTTTGGGGAAGAATGGGCGCCATGATGATGGGCAGGGGTCCTAGGCGGGGCCGGGGGCACTGCCGGAGGTTTTTCTCCTCGTTGGAGGAATTTCCGGCCTACGGGCACCATTGGGGCGGAAGATTTCGCTAATTAGACGCCGCGGGCTCTCCGCGGCTTTTTTTTAGCCGGCCTTGTTGGCAAAAGCAGAGCCCTCGGATAAAAATTGGAGCAGCAGCCCTGATTTGTCCCCTGACCCCTTGACGGACCATAATTATCATGTTATACTGCATGTTGTACAGCTCCAGTTGAGGAGCACCAAGATCTCCGAATATCATTATTTTGTGACAACGGGGGAACCAATATTTAGGGGTGAATCCTGAAATCAAGCAGGAAGGGCAACTTGGGTGCCCGAACCCGGCAGCTAACCTCGTAGGAGTACGCCAAGCGTGTGACGACATCGAAAGTCGTGCATACGCTTTTTGTATTTTAAAGGCACAAATTTTAATAAGGAGATGATCATTATGCTAAGCTGCCACTTTAACAAAAATGAGGTGAATTTATGCCTACAGGAACACTGAAAGTAACTTTTTATAACACTTATCGCAACTCTCGGCCTCATGACGGAAGATACCACTTTATTCTCTACCGGGTCTGCGACCCCACCAAAGTTCTCCGCTCCTTCGAAGGGGAATTGGAATACGGGGAACAGAAAACCCACACTGTTCAAGGGCTTAAACCCGGCAATTATTTTCTGGTAGGTTTAAAACTGCCTGATCCCAAACCAGGAAATGTTCGCAATCATAGCATTATGATCTACCCAGGCTTAGAAACAGTCTACGATGTCTGTTACCTGAGGCAAAATTTCAATTAAAACACGACAGGAGGGCAAAAAAGCATGGCCATAGAAAAAATCCCAACCATTGAGGATATCAAACACCGCCTGGAAGCGAATGTAGGCAAGAAGGTCTTTATTCGAGCCAGCAAAGGCCGTCGCCGCTTCCTAGAATCTGAAGGTATCCTCCTGGAAACTTATCCTAAACTATTTGTTGTCAATTTAGATCAATCCAATGCAGTTCGCCGCCGTTCCTACACTTATGCCGATGTACTTACAGAAAACGTGGAAGTAACCATTGACAACGAGCGGGTGGGTTTTAATTAGATATTTTCCTCCCACCGAAAGGGCTGAGGGGCTCCGCCTCTCAGCCCTTTCTATCTTCTAACAATATAACCTTGGTTTTCCCTTGCCAAACGGGCCGCAAAATCCTCTACAAAACGGTTCTTCTCTTCGAAAATCTCCACTGATTGAGAATAGTTCAAAAGCAGGCGATCTCGGGCAATCTTCTCCTTATACTCTTTTTTATAAAAATCTAAAACACTGCCCGCGTCCCTTCCGCTTCCCGCTGCGTGTAAAAAGCTGAGCCAAATTTCCTGGGTGCCCATATGATCCAAAAGATCCGCATCCTGGACCAGCTGCACGTAATGGGGATAGAATTTTTCTTTGCGAAGGGTGTGCCCCTTTATAATTTCTTGAATCTGGTCCAGCTGGTTTTGGGAACAGCGCCCTTCCAGGAGCTTGCCTGCCAAAAGGGCACCGTACTCCCAATGGGGCTCCAGGCCCTTGGCCACATCGTGGAACCAGCTTCCTACTAAGATCACATCATCATCTTCAATTTGACCCGGAAAAACCAACTCCCGCAGGGTCAAAGCCAAATTACCCACCCGCTGCCCGTGATAAAAGATATAGCCGGGTTGGCGGTAAGGGTGTGATTGGCGCCGGCCCATGGTACTTTGAGCCAGTTCCTTAATTTGTTCCAAATCCATTATCGTCCCACCTTTTTTTCTAACCTTTCTATAATTCTAAGGCCAAAGGAAAACTCCTTTTTCTGTCCGCGGATCGCACCAATTCGGTTTCGATTCATAACTTAGAAGTAAGCTGCACTGAAATGAGGTGTTAACTTGACTTTAGCCGATTTAAAATTGGGGACAAAAGCAAAAGTAGCAGAAGTTAAAACCGCGGGGACGGTGCGCCGGAGGATGCTGGATTTGGGATTAACACCGGGCACAGAGATCACAGCCGTTTTAGCTGCTCCCGGAGGTGATCCCAGGGCCTACGCCCTGCGGGGGACTATAATCGCCTTTCGCCGCGCTCAAGCCCGGCAGGTGCTGCTTAGACCAGAAACAAGGGGGTGAAGCCATGGCTTCCACTTATTTAATAGGACTGGCCGGGAATCCAAACACAGGAAAAAGCACCATATTCAACGCCCTAACCGGCTTAAAACAACATACCGGCAACTGGCCGGGAAAAACGGTTCTGCTGGCCCGGGGCCGTTTTCGCTACCTGGGGCGCACTTTTGAACTAGTAGATCTGCCCGGGACTTACTCCCTCTTAGCCAGTTCCCCGGAAGAAGAGATCGCCCGGGACTTTATTTGCCTCAGCCAACCGGCGGCCTTGGTCCTGGTAGTCGATGCCACCCGTTTAGAACGAAATCTTAATTTAGTCCTCCAGGTTACAGCCATCACTTCTCACATTGTCGTCTGCTTAAACTTGATGGATCAGGCCCGGCGCCTTAATTTACGCCTGGACTGCGAGCTGTTGGAACAGGAATTAGGGCTGCCCGTAATCCCAACCACTGCCACTACGGGCCAAGGGCTGCCCCTGCTTAAAGACGCTGTTTGGCGGGTGGCGGCCGGGATTTTAAAACCCCGGCCCAAGCCCCTTCCTTTGGATCCCTTTCCGGAGAAGGGGGTGAAAGCACTGCCATGAAAAACGAAGCCCACACCCAAGATGCCCTAGTCTGCTCGATTTATGCCAGGGCGGAAGAAATTGCAGACAGGGTTGTTGGCAACCCGCCTGATCCTCAAACAGGCTTCACAGCAGCAGCGGATCGGATCATCACTTCCCGCCTCTTGGCCCTGCCCCTGATTTTAGCTTTGTTAGCCTTTCTTTTTTGGATTACCATCTTTGGCGCCAACTACCCCTCCGATCTGCTGGCCCGCCTCTTTTTTTGGATCGAGGGCCTTTTGGTGCAGGCGTTTACTAAATTGGGCAGCCCCCCTTGGCTGCTGGGGGTTTTAGTGTCCGGCCTTTATCGGGGTCTGGCCTGGGTGGCGGCAGTTATGCTCCCGCCCATGGCCATTTTCTTCCCCCTCTTTACCCTGCTGGAAGATCTGGGATTTTTGCCCCGCCTCGCTTTTAACCTAGACCGCCTCTTTCAAAAAGCGGGGGCACACGGCAAGCAAGCCTTAACCATGGCCATGGGCTTTGGCTGCAACGCGGCCGGAGTAGTCGCCGCCCGGATAATTGATTCCCCCCGGGAACGCCTTCTGGCAGTTTTAACCAATAACCTAGTACCCTGCAACGGCCGTTTTCCCCTTTTGATCACCATGGGGACATTCCTCGGGGCAGCCCTTTTCCCCGGAGGCAGCGGAAGCTTGGCCCCGGCTCTGCTGGTTTTAGGCGCTGTCCTTTTAGGGGTAGGGGCGACCTTCCTTGTTTCTAAAGTGCTGGCGGCGACAATCCTCAAGGGCAAACCTTCCTTTTTTGTTTTGGAGCTGCCCCCCTACCGCCTTCCCCGTTTGGGGCAAGTTTTAGCCCGTTCTTTTCTGGATCGGACCTTATTTGTGCTGGCCCGGGCCATGCAAGTGGCGGCTCCGGCCGGTGTTTTGATCTGGATCCTGGCCAATACCAGTGTTCAAAAGATAACTTTAATTAACCATTTTTCCCGCTGGCTGGATCCTTTAGGCCGGGCCATGGGTTTGGACGGAGTAATTTTACTCAGTTTTATTTTAGGGCTGCCCGCCAACGAAATTGTAATCCCCGCCATGCTTATGAACTATCTGGCCGCCGGGGCCCTTTTAGAATTAGAAAGCCTGGGCGCCGTCCGCCAAGTGCTGCTTTTAAACGGATGGACCGGGCTTACAGCTTTTAACTTTATGGTCTTTACAATTTTCCATTGGCCTTGCGGAACTACTTTACTGACGATTAAAAAAGAGACCGGCAGCCTAAAATGGGCATTTTTGGCTGCTCTGCTTCCTACCTTACTGGGTTTAGCCCTCTGTCTTCTTATTACAAAACTAACAACTGTCTTCCTTTGACAAACTTTTTGCAAACTCCCCCCTTTTCAAGTTGACCCAGCAGCAAATAAAGATATATAATTGGAAGGGATTGTTTCACCCGTAGAGAAACAATTCTCAAGGAAAAAGGCCTGTCCTTGCAAACTCCTGTATGGGGTGATTCAGAAGGGAATTTATACCCAGGCTTTATTTTCAATAATATTTTAAGGGGGAGTATTTTATTTATGCGCAAGATGACAGTGAACGGTAATTTCGCTGCAGCTCATGTCGCTTATGCCTTTAGCGATGTGGCAGCCATTTACCCTATTACGCCATCGTCCGATATGGGTGAATATTGTGATGAATGGGCCGCCCACGGACAAAAAAACATTTTTGGACAGCCGGTCCATGTGGCGGAGCTTCAATCCGAAGCAGGCGCCGCCGGTGCAGTACACGGCTCCTTAGTGAACGGAGCCATGACCACTACTTTCACCGCCTCTCAAGGTTTACTTCTTATGATTCCTAACATGTACAAGATTTCAGGCGAGCTTTTACCTACCGTTTTCCACGTTTCTGCCCGTTCCGTAGCAGCCCACGCTCTTTCCATCTTCGGTGATCATTCTGATGTTATGGCTGCCCGTCAAACCGGGTTTGCCATGCTCGCTTCCGGTTCGGTCCAAGAAACTATGGACTTGGCCCTAGTAGCCCATTTGGCAACTTTAAAGAGCCGGGTACCTTTTATCCACTTTTTTGACGGCTTTAGGATATCCCACGAAATTCAAAAGATAGATGTTCTCGACTACGGCGAAATGGCGGCTTTAATCGATAAAGAAGCCCTCGGCGCCTTTAGATCCAGGGCCATGAGCCCCCACCGGCCTGAATTAAGAGGTACGGCTCAAAACCCGGATATCTATTTCCAAGGCCGGGAAGCAGCCCATCCTTACTACTTGGCTGCTCCTGAAATTGTAGTGGAAACCATGCAGCAGGTTGGAGAACTCACCGGCCGTTATTACAAGCCTTTTGACTATTTCGGCGCGCCTGATGCGGAACATATCGCTGTTTCCATGGGTTCCAGCAACGATACCTTGGAAGAGACCGTCAACTACCTCAACAGTCAAGGCGCCAAGGTCGGCTTGATTAAAGTCCGTCTCTACCGCCCCTTCTCTGTCCGGCATTTTGTCGATGTTCTTCCTGCCAGTGTCAAGAAGATTGCTGTTTTAGACCGGACTAAAGAACCCGGTGCTTTAGGTGAACCGCTTTATCTTGATGTTCAAACCGCTTTGGCCGAAACCGGCCGCAAGAATATTGAAGTGGTAGGCGGCCGCTACGGACTTAGTTCCAAAGAGTTTACCCCCGCCATGGTTAAGGCCGTTTTCGATAATTTGGCCCAGAAAGAACCGAAAAACCACTTTACTGTTGGCATTGTAGATGATGTCTCCCACACTTCTTTGGAAGTTAAAGAACAACTGAACATCGCACCGAAAGACTTGTTCAGCGCTAAATTCTTCGGTTTAGGCTCTGACGGCACCGTGGGCGCTAACCGCAACAGTATTACCATTATTGGCGACCACACCGATATGTACGCTCAAGGTTTCTTTGTCTTTGACTCTAAGAAATCCGGCGGAATTACCATTTCCCACTTGCGTTTCGGCAATACTCCCATCAAAGCACCTTACTTGGTCAGCCAGCCGGACTTAGTAGCCTGCCACAACCCATCTTATGTCACCAGGTACGACCTTTTAGAGGGTATTAAAGAAGGCGGGGTCTTCCTCCTAAACTCCCCCTGAAGCCTGGAGGAAATGGAAACTGAGCTTCCCGCGGCCTTGAAGAAGGACATTGCCTCCAAGAAACTTCAATTTTACAACATCGACGCAGTTAAAATTGCCGCTGAAATTGGACTGGGCAGGCGCATTAATACCATTTTACAAGCCGCCTTCTTCCAAATTGCGGATGTAATCCCGGCGGAAGATGCCTTTAAATTTATTAAAGAAGCCATTCTAGAATCTTACGGCGATAAGGGCGAAAAAATTGTAAATATGAACTATGCCGCTGTGGACAGCGCTGCATCCCACTTAGAGAAGGTAGATTACCCTGAAAGCTGGGCCCATAGTACGGAAGCAGCAGCCGCAGCTGAAGAAGCAACACCCTTTGTGGAAAATGTAGTGCGGCCTGTCCAGGCTTTAAAGGGCGACTCCTTACCGGTCAGCTCCTTCAGCCCTGACGGCATTATGCCCACCGGAACAACGAAATATGAGAAACGGGGAATTGCTATTGATGTCCCCAAATGGATCCCCGAAAACTGCATCCAGTGCAACCAGTGCGCTTATGTCTGCCCTCACGCAGCAATCAGGCCCTTTTTAGCCACTGCTGAGGATTTAGAGGATGCACCGGCGGACTTCCCCACTCTGAAATCAATCGGCAGGGATATGGAAGGCCTTCAGTACCGGATTCAAGTTTCGCCCTTGGATTGCACCGGCTGCGGCGTCTGCGTCCAGGTCTGCCCTTCGAGGACAAAGGCTTTAGTTATGGAGCCCCTGGCCAATCATGCGGACACTCAGAGCGTCAATTGGGACTTTGCTCTTAACCTGCCCGATCGGGCCAAGCATATTCCTGCACACACCTTAAAGGGAAGCCAATTCAGGCAGCCTTTGTTTGAGTTTTCCGGTGCTTGTGCCGGCTGCGGCGAAACCCCTTATATTAAACTGGCAACTCAGCTCTTCGGAGATCGGATGCTTGTGGCCAACGCCACCGGCTGCTCTTCCATCTTCGGGGGAAGCGCCCCCACCTGCCCTTACACCTTTAATGAATTAGGGCATGGGCCTTCCTGGGCTAACTCCCTCTTTGAGGACAACGCCGAGTACGGCTTTGGGATGAACCTAGCCCAAGAAGCCCGGCGCACCCAAATCAGGGAGATGCTGGAACCCCTTTTGGCAGAGGATCTTCCTGCCGAGCTGAAAGAGAACCTTAAGGTTTGGATGGAAAACAGCGGCGATTCCAAAATCGCTTCGGAGACAGCGGCCAAAATCGAGAAACTCCTTCCGGAGGCAATCGAAAGGGCTTCCGGCGATCTGAAAGATGTCCTGGAAACCCTGCTCCACAACGCGGATGTCTTTATTAAGAAATCGATTTGGATTATCGGCGGAGACGGCTGGGCCTATGATATTGGTTACGGAGGCTTAGATCATGTCCTGGCTTCCGGAGCCGATGTGAACGTGCTGGTGCTGGACACTGAAGTCTATTCCAACACAGGCGGACAGGCTTCGAAGGCAACCCCCACGGCAGCAGTGGCCAAATTTGCTACCGCCGGAAAGCGCACCCGCAAGAAGGATTTGGGCTTAATGAGCCTCTCCTACGGGTATGTTTATGTCGCTTCCGTGGCTATGGGAGCCAACTACAACCAGCTTATACGGGCCATGATTGAAGCGGAAAGTTATGACGGCCCGTCCATCATTATTGCTTACTCGCCTTGTATTGAGCACGGTATCGATATGAGCCAGAGCATGTTCGAAAGCAAACGGGCTGTGGAATGCGGCTACTGGAACCTCTACCGCTTCGATCCCAGACGGGAAAAAGAGGGTAAAAACCCCTTTATCCTGGATTCGAAAGAACCGGATTACGAGAAGTTCCGGGATTACCTCACCAACCAGGTCCGCTACGCTCGTTTGAAGCGGCAGTTCCCCGAAGTTGCAGATGACTTGTTTAAACAGGCAGAAGCAGACGTGCGGCGCCGTTACGAAACTTACAAGCGCTTGGCAGAAGGTTAGAAACACGGAATATGATCCGCCCCCTTCCGGGGGCGGATTTTTTAAAACGGATTAAGCAAAAACATGATTGCCGATTACAGTTCGGACAGCCCTGCTCCAGACCCAGCTGGCCGAAGGAGTTTCAGCCGGGTTCCAAAAAAACAAGGATCCCCCGGTGGGATCACTGCCTTCTAAGGCTTCTAGGGCTGCTTCGTAAGCCAAGTTATTGGGAACCTGCTCCAAAAGACCCCTGGCAACCACCTCAAATTGACCCGGTTGGAAAATTATTTCCCGGATGCTTTTAGGAAAGTCAGGATGGCAAAGACGGTTCAGGACAACCGCGGCCACAGCAATTTGGCCCTGCCAAGGTTCACCCCTGGCTTCGGCAAAGACCAGCTGAGCCAGTAATTGAAGATCTTGAAGCCCTTCTTCGCTGTATTCCGGATCCTTTAAAACAAAACCGCCTTCCACAGAAGGTAAAATAGCGACACTGTAAGGAAGCATAAGTTTAGCACCTCTTTTCCTTTAACAATTCTAGAATATGCGCAAACAAGCTTCTTGTTTCCAAGAAAGAAGGGAATGATTGCCCTTTGTCCAATTAAGCAAGGGATAAACTAAAAGAGGAGGGAAACTATGACCACAGCACATAATGCCGCTAAGCCCGGCCAGATTGCCAAAACAGTGCTAATGCCGGGCGATCCCCTGCGGGCCAAATTTGTGGCAGAAACTTACTTAGAAGATGCGGAATGTTATAACGAAATAAGGGGTATGCTGGGCTTCACCGGTTTATACAAAGGCAAGCCGGTTTCCGTGCAAGGCCACGGTATGGGCATGCCTTCCATCGGCATTTACAGCTACGAGCTTTACCACATGTACCAAGTAGATAACATTATCCGGATCGGTTCAGCCGGTGCTATCCGCCGGGATGTTAAGATTAGGGATTTGGTCTTCGGGATGGGTGCCTGCACCGATTCTAATTACGCCCATCAATATGAACTGCCGGGGACTTATGCTCCCATCGCCAGTTACCACCTTTTAGAACAAGCAGTGCAGATTGCCAAGGAGAAAGGCCGCCACTATTTTGTAGGCAATGTCCTTTCCGCGGATTTATTCTACAACGAATTAGGCCCCCCCACCTCTTGGGAGAAAATGGGAGTCCTAGCCGTGGAGATGGAAGCCGCAGCATTGTACATGAATGCAGCCAGCGCTCAAAAGCAGGCTCTTTGCATGCTGACTATCTCTGATGAAATCCACAGCGGAAAAGAACTCCCGCCCAAAGAACGGGAAGTGGGATTCACCGCCATGATGGAAATTGCCTTGGAGTTAGCAATAAATCTTTAAAACACGGGGGGAGATGCCCCCCCGGCGCATCTCCCCCCTTCTTAACAGGCTTTTAGCTTGCATATCCCCTTAAGTTTGTCTAAAATAATATTTAAAGCTGTTTTTCCGCCGCTCCAGGCGGATAATTCTTATTCTGGGAGGCTTCTCAATGAAAAGACCTTTTGTCGATGCAGAAAAACTGCGCCAAATCGCAGCAGAATATCCAACCCCTTTCCACCTTTATGATGAGGCGGGGATCCGGGCCAATGCCCGCAGGCTGAAGAAAGCCTTTGCCTGGAACCCCAATTTTAAAGAATATTTCGCCGTTAAGGCCACTCCCAACCCCGCAATTTTAAAAATCCTGCAGGAAGAAGGCTGCGGGGTCGACTGTTCTACTTTAACAGAATTAATGCTGGCGGAAGCCGTTGGGTTTAAAGGGGATGAAATCATGTTTTCTGCCAATATGACCCCCTTGGAAGATTTTCTTTTAGCCTACGATCTGGGCGCCATTATTAACCTGGACGATCTTACAGATCTAGATTATTTTCAACATCTGCCCCGGATCCCTAAAAAGATCTGCCTGCGTTACAATCCCGGGGGCAGCTTTTCTATCAGTAACGAGATTATGGATGTGCCCGGAGAAGCAAAATACGGCCTAACTAGGCCGCAGTTAACAGAGGCGGTGCAAAAACTGCTGGATTTAGGAGTACAGCAATTTGGCCTTCATGCTTTTTTAACCAGCAACGCTATTACCGACGATTATTATCCCGTATTAGCAAAAATGCTCTTTGAAACTGCAGTAGAACTCCAGAAAGAGACAAAGGCCCGATTCACATTTATCAACCTTTCCGGAGGGATCGGCGTCCCTTACCGCCCCGATGATCAAGCAGTTGACATTATGGCTGTGGGAGCTGCGGTAAAGAAGGCCTTTACTGAGGTTTTAGTGCCCGCCGGCCTGGGACAGGCTGCTGTCGTCACAGAACTAGGCCGCTATATGCTGGCCCCTTACGGCCATTTAGTGGCCACGGCCATTAGGAAAAAGGAGATCTATAAAGATTACATCGGCTTAGACGCTTGTGCCGCCAACTTGCTCCGCCCCGCCATGTACGGCGCTTACCACCATATTACAGTTGTGGGTAAAGAGGATCAACCCCTGACCCGCCAATATGATATCACCGGCGGGCTCTGCGAAAACAATGATAAGTTTGCCATTGATCGCCGCCTGCCCCCCATTGAAATCGGTGATTTAATCGTGATCCATGATACAGGCGCCCACGGCTTTTCCATGGGCTATAATTACAACGGAAAACTGCGTTCCGCTGAAGTCTTATTAAAAGAAGACGGAAGCACTGAATTAATCAGGCGGGCGGAGACCCCCCAAGATTATTTCGCCACTTTAGATCTCCCCCTCCGCTCAAGAACGTAATTTAGAAGCAAATTTACCGCGGAAGGCCGCCAGTTTGGGGGCAATTACAAAGCGGCAGTAATTTTGCTCTTTATTCAGATGGAAGTAATTGCGGTGGTAAGGCTCCGCCGGATAAAAGTCCTTTAAGGGCTCCAGTTCCGTAACTAAGGGATCCGGCCACAAAAGGGCCGCTTCCTCCGTCACTTCCTCTGCTTGGTCCTTTTGCACCTCGTTTTGATAGAAGATAACAGAGCGGTATTGGGAGCCCACATCATTGCCCTGCCTATTTAAGGTTGTGGGATCGTGAACGCTGAAAAATATTTCCAAAAGTTCCCGGAAGCTGATAGTTTCCGGGTTAAAGACAACCTGGACCACTTCCGCATGCCCTGTATCCCCCCGAGAAACCTGTTGATAGGTGGGATTGGGGATCAGACCCCCGGCGTATCCGGGGTTAACCTTGCGGACGCCTTTTAGATCGCCAAAAATTGCCTCTAAACACCAAAAACAGCCGCCACCTAAAATCGCAGTTTCTTCTGCCATGCCTATTCCTCCTAAAACCATTTTTGAAAAGGATGATTGTGTGGATAATATCTATTCTTATCCCCATTATTACGAGATTGCCTATTCCTACCGCGACTTGGAAACGGAAGCGGACTTTATGGAAGAGGCCCTGGAAAAGTTTTCTTTAATCAAAGTCCGCAGGGTTTTGGAGATTGCCTGCGGCAACAGCCCCCACCTGCCCCAATTGGGAAAAAGAGGTTATCAGTACAGCGGGCTTGATCTTAGCCCAACCATGCTGGAGTTCGCCGCCCAAAAGGCCCGGGCTTTAGATTATGATGCCCATTTTTACCTGGCCGATTTAGTGCATTTTAAGTTAGAAAAGCCCCGGGATTTTATCTATATCCTGATGGGTTCTCTTTATGTGGAGGACACTGAACAACTTTTAAGCCATTTCCGCAGTGCAGCCCGGGCCTTAAAGCCGGGCGGCCTTTACTTTCTGGATTGGTGCATTGATTTTGAACCCTTAGACTACACCCAGGACAGCTGGGTGATGAGGCGGGGCAAAATCAGCGTTACAACCCACTATTCCACCAGGCTTTACAACGCCGCCCGCCAGCTTTACCAGGAAAAGATCTCGTTTTTAGTCCAAGACGGAGACTGCAAAAAACATCTGCAGCACAGCGGCCTGCGCCGGGCTATCTTTCCCCAGGAATTTGTGTTAGCGGCGACTAAGCTGAACCGTTTCGAACTTTTGGGCTGGTGGAACGATTGGGACTGGAGTCAGCCGCTCCAAGAGACAAAAAGGGAGATCATCAGGCCTGTTGCCATTCTCCGCCGCCTTTAACCCCGCCCTTTCATAATAGCGAAGACTGGAACCGGAAGTCAAGGACGGCCCTAACCTTCTTTTCACTGCGAAAAGCAAGTTTCCAAAGCGAATTGGAACCGGAGAAAGAAGTGCAGGCAGAAAATGATGTGAAAAGAACACTATAGGGTCGCTTCGGATTAAATCGGCAACCAGCATCGGGAATTCTTCAAGCGGGTTTCCAGCTTCATTGCGGTGATTTAAGGCAAAGGAGATTGGAAAGAACGGCTAGCGAAAGTTAAGTACGCCTTAGAGTTTATGCAGCATTGCGTAATCATCCACTTTGCCCATTAAGAGCCTAGCAAAAGGAAATAGTTCTCCGGGTCCGGAAAAACATGGCGAAATCCGCGCCGATTTTAAGGCCGAAATTGACGAATTTGCCCAAAGGGTGGAAAAAAAGAGTTTTGATGAAGAAAAAGTCCGGGAGTTCGCAGCTAAAGTTATGACCCGGCTGATTATGCACGTAGGGCGGGAGGATCAGAAGATAGGGGAATTTATACTTGCCGGGGGGAAAAGCGATGAGAATTGAATATATAAATCCTTTTTATGTTTTTCGGATTATGCTCAATCTCAAACCCGAGAATTAGTCCCCATTCAGGATGCCAATGTAATTAGCGGGGTCAAAGTGGCCAATATCATCAGCGGCAATGCCCCCGCCTATCCAAATCCGGCCCCGCCCCCAGCACGGACAAAGTTGTTGTTGTCCCTCTTCAGAGTCAAATCGGCGCTTTTGAGATCAATGTGGATCTGCGTCCCGGTTAAAACAACCCCCGGATAAATCCGGAGGTTGTTTCTAAAAGGAACCGCTGCCTAAAGTCACAGCAACAAAAACTGTTTTGTGGCGCCCGCCGAGGCCGAATTCCGTCTCCGGGCCCCCGTGGTTTAGGCTAAAGCCCACACTGGGAGCAATGGAGCCCAGAGAAGGCAGGGTAAAGGTTGTACTGACTAAGCCGGAGCGATCGGAAAGATTAGTAAGCCAAAGGGCGGAAGCGGAAAATTTGCTCTTCAAAATTTTGTTCCAGGATAAAGCTGCCGCCAAGTTGTGCTTATCCTCCGGCCTAAAGATCTGGCTCCCAAAACCGGTGCCTTCCCCATCATAGTAATATTGGGCAGCCCCGGAAAAGTCGAAAAAGCCCGCCGGATCTTCAAACTTAAAGGTAGCCCCAATGGTGGCGTGGAAAAAATAGCCGTCTTTTTTTACCGGAAGGCCGTTTTCAAAAAAGTGTTTATCTGAACCTTTACTGACCACCGCTTCCGCAAATAAAGCGGATTCACCCAGGGAAGTAGAAAGGGTTAGCATCATCCGGGGCGCCTTATCTTTTTGATAAAAACCCCCCAGGCCCAGTTCGGCCCGTCCCAAAACATATTCTAGTTTTGGGGCAACCGCAATTTCTTCTGCTTTTCGAGCCTTGTCCAATAACAAGTAAGTGTAATAGTTATTGCTTCCCTGCGGGTAATGTATTTTCAAGGCCAAGGGACCTTCCCGCTCCGCTTCAGGATCTAAGGGATCAATCCGCCCGATGCTGATTAAATCCGCCGGGCTGAAAAAATAACCTACCCCCCATTTCGCATTTTGTTTCCCTGCTCGGAAAAAAACCTTGTTTTCGTAATTGAAATCGGAAAAAAGCTCCAGCAGGTTGGACTTCCACGCTGAACCCGCCTCTTCTCCCTGCTTATTTAAATCAAGATCCAAACCCATCTTGCCAAAAACACGAAAATTAGGATCAGGCCTGGCATCTAAAAATATTTGGCCCCCAAGCCTTGTACGGAAACTATCTTTGGATTCCCCTCCTTGAGGATACAAACGGGAGGCCTGCAGGGAAAAATCGTAACGGCCCCCCGCCTCCAGACGATCACTGACTAAAAGTGCCTCTTCGGGTTTTTCCGGGCCGGATTCCAGATCCACCTCTGTAATCAAATCATCCTGGAAAAGATGATCAAAATCAAAATCCGCGGCCCAAACCGCCGAGCTGCCCAGAACAAAAAACAGAACAATAAGACTGATGATTTTTCGCATTTGGCTGCCTCCTAACGGCTGACCCGTTCAACATAACTCTTGGTAAAGACGTGATCGGGGATCTTGCTTACTGAAATTTCACTAAGTGCGATTTGTGTTTTTTTCCCTTCAACCAATTCATCCACTAGGATTAACTGAGTGGGGATCAGTGCCCCGCCCACCTGAGCGTACTTGGGAAAAAGGCTGGAGCGCATTAGCCGGCGGGTGAGGCTGTATTCCTCAGACTTTAAAACCAAGTGGGAATCTTGGGTCACCCAGAGGCGGACAAAAGGAAAAGGAACCGTTTCATCGACTGCCTCCAGATCAATTAGATAGACTTGGAACTTGCCTAAAACATCTTCTTGGTAACCTTCCACCTGATAAGACGAAGAATATGTCCACTGGTTGAAGTCGGCATTACGGGCATCGGAATCCTGAAAGGTTTCTTTAAGCGATGTGTGGGCAAATTTCCTGCTGGAAGGATCGTAAAACCAAAGGTTTTCCCCTTCCAAAAGATAGCCTTGGCCCTTTTGAGTACTTGGTTCTTGGATCAAGAGCAGGAAACGCCGGCCGTCATCGCGCCGGAATTGGCGCACAACCATTTTTTCTATCCCTTTTTCCGGATCTTCCACAATCATGGTCATTAAAGCCGAAAAGTCTTGATCATCGAAGCGGGATTGAGCATCAATTTTCTCTAAAATTTTCTCAATCTCCCTAAGATCCTGAGCCAAAACCCCGCTGCTTAAAACCAGCAGGGCCAGGAGCGCCCAGAAGACAAAGCGTAATCTTTCCATTTTGAAAACCTCCTTAGGTATGTGAACTTAAGGCCTCCACCGGGGGCAGTTTAGCACTGGCCCGGGCAGGCCAATAAGCGGCAATTAAACTAATAACCAGGACTAAAGCAGTATTAATCAAGATACTGGCCGCAGAAAAAGAAAAGGTAATTTGGCCCTGGCGCAAGAAAAACTGTAAGGCCGGATCAGCACCGAAACGGATTTTACTGAGGATAAAAGCTAAAAGGGCCGTAAGCAAAATCCCCCCTGCGCTGCCTAATAAACCGAGGAAGAATGCCTCCAGAAGAAAAATACGCTTGATCTCCCTGCGCTGCATGCCAAAAGCGCGCATAGTGCCGATTTCCCTAATCCGTTCAATCATAATCATACGGAAAGTGTTAGTAATGCCCACCATGGTAACTGAGAGCAGAATGAGGAAAATAACGAGGCCAACTTGGTTTAAAACTCCGACCATAAGTTCCACCGGTTCCATAATTTGATTCAAACTCATAACTTGATAGCGCGTCCCTTCCCAGGGTTTGATTTCTTCCCCGCCCATCATGGGATCTAAAGGAACACCGCCGACACTGACCTCTAAGAGGGCTTCTTCCTCTTCCAATTCTTCGAATTTACTTTCTTCCAGTTCCTCCGGGGATTTTAAACCTTCCCGGAAAACCCGGGTTAAATCATCTAAGCGGGATAAGTCAGCTACAAACATATTCAGCATTTGATATTCCTGAGAACCGATCCCGAGGAGATCATTGAGGTAAGAACGATTGGCGTAAGCGGCTGAAAGGCCGAATTGCTCTTGATCTTCAATAAAAGCCTTTACTTTAAACTCCCCAACATTCTGCTGCCCGCTTAAGGTTTCCAGCTTAACTAAAACCGTCTCCCCCGGCTCTACTCCCAAGCGCTCCCCCACGGGTTTGGGGAGAATCAAGGCATTGCCTTCCCGGCTGACCCCGCTGAGGGAGCCGGCCGTGACCGCCAGGCTTTCTAAAAGCTGATCTTCTTCCTCAAAATCCACGCCGTACAAAAGATGCATGGTTTGTTTAGAACCAAAGATCAAGGAAGGCACGGCCTGGCTCCGTTTACTAAAGCCCCGGATAGAAGCGGCGTTTTCATCCAAAAGCTGGTCCAAGCGCTGATCGGGGCGGATCTTGTGGATCATCCTGCCTTCGCCGCTGAATTCCCGGCCCATGATAAAGATATGGCCCCCTAGGGCGTGGGAAAAATTGACCCGGATATTCTCCACCACCCCTCCGCTTAAAGCATTCAGCAGGGTGATCACCAGCATACCGAAGGCGATGGCGCCGGCTAAAAGAAAACTCCTTTTTTTCTGGCGGGAAATGTTGCGAAAGGCTATCTTCAAGGCAATCAACTCTAACCACCTCGACTTTCCATGGCTTTAAGAGGCGAAGTCCGCATGACAACAGAGGCGGGGTAAGTACTGGATAAAACCCCAACTATGACTATCACCGCTAAGGATAAAACCACCGAGGAGAAGGATAGTTCCGGCCGAAGCACTTTCCCCCCGAAAATAATTTCAAAGAAAACATTGCTGGCCTCTAAGCCCACTGTATTTAAAATCAAGAGGACCGCGGCGCCGAGTATGATCCCCACCAAGCCTGATAAACCCGATAAAAGCAGGGTTTCTAAAAGGACCATTTTGCGCACAAAACCTTTTTGGGCCCCGATAGCCCGCATGGTGCCGATTTCCCCCATCCGCTCCGTCACGGCAATCACTAGAGTGTTCATGATAATAATTACCGCCACAACGGCAATCACTAGAACCACGCCGTTAAAGATGCGCTTGATCCCATAGGACATCTCCGCTAAAGCGCCCGCCCCCTGCAGCCAGTTGCTGGTCTGGGCGGCAATATTATTATCCCGGAAAAAACGGGCAAAATCAGTTTGGGCCTGTTTTAAATATTTTTCATCCCGCAGGCGGACCAAAAGATACTGCCAGGCCCCGCCGTCTTCCGAATTCAGGGTATCCAAGGATCCCCCCTCGCCCAAAAGAGAATACCAATAGTCTTCATCGCTTTCCACATCCACAACTTCTAATTCAGAAAAAAGAGAATCGGATGTGTCAAAAAGGCTGTCTTCATCAATGCTTCCCAGAAAGAGCTGTTCCTCACTGCTTAATTCAGCGGCAGTAGTGTGGCCAACCACCATCCCCGCTAAAGAACGCACATTGGAAACATCCATCAGCGAAAGCATGTCTAATTGGGGGTTTGATTGTTTAAATCGGAAGATCCCCGTAACTTCCACTTCCCTTATTTTCATCCCCGAGTGCGTACTGACGGAAGTAAAGACCAGTTTATCACCGGGTTTAAGGCTGACCTGATGCCTTTTTTCCAAATGATCGCTTAGGCGTTGATTTAAAAGGACTCCGCCGCTGCCGGCATCCCAAAAATCACCGGAAACTAATTCTAAATTATCGGGGAACATTTCTTGATATAATTCGGGGATAATTCCAAAAAGCTGTGTTCCCATGAGAATTTCATCATCCTGGGAAACCATGACCGTAGTTGAAACTTGAGGATTGAGGGTCTCAACGTAGGAAAGGGAGCGGGCAAATTCCAATACCTCCTCGTATTCCGGGATCCGGGGCACGGCTTGTTCCATGCCTGTCATATCCTGGAAACCGAAGAGAGTCAGCTTGCCCCTAGTCGAGCCGGTAATCATTAAATGGCCGGTATAGTTTTTGGTGTAGTATCTTTCAATGCCGGCAGTGGCTGTATCCATAAGGGAATTACCCACAACCAAAACCATAATCCCTATGACCATAATCAGTCCGATAATTGTTGTTTTAACTTTATTTTCCCTAATGTTCCGCCAAGCGATCGTTAAGAGGATCCTCACGATAACCCCCCTGCCCTAACCCTATTTTTGCTGTTTTCCACAACCAAGCCGTCCAGAAGACGGATCACGTGATCGGCAATATCCATGATAGTGGCATCATGGGTGGAGAAAATAAAGGTTGTGTTGAGATCCGCATTCATCTTTTTCATCAATTCTATAATGCTTTGGCCCGTCTTGGAATCCAAGTTGCCTGTGGGCTCGTCAGCTAACACAATTTCCGGCCTGGTAACCAAAGCCCTGGCCACAGCCACCCTTTGGCGCTGTCCGCCGGAAAGTTCGTTCGATTTATGATCAAGACGCTCGATCAAGCCCACTGACTCCACCAAATATTCGATCCATTCCTTGGTTTCTTTTTTACTCATCTTATTGCGTCCCAGAAGTAAGGGGAATTCAATATTTTCGTAGACATTAAGAACGGGAATAAGGTTAAAAGACTGGAAAATAAATCCTAAGGTCTCGTGCCTTAAAGTGGTCAGAACCTTATCCGTCAGCCCTTGGGTGGGTTTACCGTTGATAATGACCTTCCCTTCTGTGGGCTGGTCAATGCAGCCAATCAGATTAAGAATGGTGGATTTTCCGGAACCGGAAGGGCCGATAATAGTAGCAAAATCCCCTTTTTCAATGGCAAAAGTAACACCCCTGAGGGCATGTACTTCAGCCTTTCCTAAGGTGTAAACCCTAGTTACCTTTTCTAACTCAACAATGGCCATCCAATCCTCTCCTCTAAATAACACCTAATAGTATTAGTATAACTTATCAAACCAGCTAACACAAATCCTCACAAAGATTCCAAAATATACCCCTTCCTGCAGCCGCTAAGAGGAACTGCAGCCAAAAAGGCGAATTGAAACAAAAAGCCCCAGGGAGGAATTTACGTGTGTGATACTATGGTAGCTTTAGGCAATTCCACCCGCTGCGGCCGGGTAATCTTTGCTAAAAACAGCGACCGCCAGCCGAACGAGCCCCATTTGATGATTAGGGTCCCCCGGAAAAGATATCCCTCAGGGTCTCAACTGCAGTGCACATACCTGCAAATCGAGCAAGTAGAGGAAACCTATGAGGTCCTGCTTTTAAAGCCTTCGTGGATGTGGGGAGCAGAAATGGGCGCCAATGAATTTGGTTTAAATATCGGTAATGAAGCGGTCTTTACAAAAGTCAAACAGGGCCCGCCCGCCCTTTTGGGCATGGATCTTCTGCGCTTGGCTTTAGAGCGCTGCCGCACCAGCAAAGAAGCGCTGCACCTGCTTATAAATCTCCTGGAGAAATACGGCCAGGGCGGTAACTGCGGTTACGAAAAGAAATTCTTTTACCACAATTCCTTTTTAATTGCCGACCCGGAAACGGCCTGGGTTTTAGAAACCGCCGGACCCTATTGGGCTGCTCAACAAGTAGAGGATATCTACTGCATTTCCAACCGGCTCAGTATCGGCCGCGATTACGATTTAGCCCACCCCGATTTAATCAGCAACGCCATCGCCCGTAAGTGGTGCCGCTCCGCAGACGATTTCCACTTCGCCGACTGCTATTCCAACCGCCTTTACTCCGCAGCGAGCGGCTCCGCCCAGCGGGTCAGCAGCTGCCAAGAGCAATTAGAAAAAGCAAAAGGGCAGATCACAGTGGAGACCATGTTCAAAATCCTCCGCTCTCACCGCGGGAAAACGGAACGGGACCCCTTTAGAAAAGCATCTTTAAAAAGCATCTGCATGCACGGAGGCTCAATTATTGGCGACCACTGCACGGGAAGTTATGCAGCCTCATTAGATCAAAACTTGAGCACCTACTGGCTCACAGGAAGCTCCACCCCTTGCATTTCCATCTTCAAACCCTATTGGCTGCTGGAAAACAGCCCTATCTTCACCCAGGATGAGCAGGAAAAAGCCTTGGATTTTTGGCTGCTGCGGGAAAGACTGCACCGCCTGGTTTTAGAAAACAAAGTCAAAAATTTAGAGCAGTACAGAAAAAAGAGTGCTCAGTTGGAACGAAAAGCCCTCGAGCAGGTGCGCTCTTTAGAAAGCGGCCCGGATCCTAGAAAGCAAAGGCAGATTATGAAGACCATCTGGGACCGGGAAAAAGAACTCGTCCAAAGGACAATCAATCAAAACAAAAATAACCCCGGGAAAATCAGAGGCAACCTCTTTTTCCAACAATACTGGAAAAAACAAACTAAAAAACTGGGTTTTTAAAACTTGAACACCTTTAGGGGCCGGCTTGCATCTATATCTATTAACTGAATCTCTTCGGAACTAATTAAGGCCACGCTGCGCCTGGGCAGGTCACCCTTAGGCAGAGCGGGGCTTCCGGGGTTTAGGAAAATTAAAGCCCCTTTTTGCTCTAAAAGCGGTTCGTGGGTATGCCCGCTGATCCAAATTTTAACCCCCAGCCTGCCGGCTAAGGCCTGCGCTGCTTGATAATTGAAGTGGTGGCCGTGAGTAACTAAAATTCTGCCGCGGGGATGATCTGCCAATAAGTAAGGGCACTGCAAAACCGGGGCCAGAAGCATTTGATCAACCTCACTGTCACAGTTGCCGCGCACCGCAAAAACAGGCACGGAGCACTGGTTGATCAAAAGCGCTAATTCCTGAGGGTCGTATTCGCTGGGAAACGGATTGCGGGGCCCGTGATAGAGCAGATCCCCCCCATGAAAGATTTGATCCGCGGCGGCCAAAGGGCCCGCCAGGGCCTCCCGCCAGGCTCTTACACTTCCGTGTGTATCGCTGATAATTCCTAATAGCATAATTCTACCTCCCCCAGCGGTTTCGACAGCGAAGACAGTTCTGTATCGTTCATGACGCTTTTTGCAGCCCATTTTAACTTTTAAAGAAAGAGGGTCCCCGGCCTGAGTGCCCAAGCTAAGCGGACTACCGAACACCGGCCAAACGGCAGAAATTTTTAGCTTTATCTCAGAAGGTTGTCCTCAATCATCAAACGCTTACTCAACGGAACAGGCACCACTTGCAGCATCAAAAAACGTTTCCTAGAGGCGCCTGATTCTAATTCCTTGATCGCCGGCCGGCATACTTTTCATAAAATCTTAGGCACTACCCTCAATTTCTCCTTTTTTCGTTCAGATCCTGCTGCGGAAGCCCACTTGACAAAAAAGTTAAAGAACAGTATTCTAAGATCAATAATTGCAAATGGCGATGATTAGGACGAGTAACCGGAGAACAACCCGACAGGAAAGGAAGCCCAGGCTGAAAGCTTCCCCGGGGCAAATTCGGTGAAAACCGCCTGGGAGCTGCCTGCCGAACTAAGAGTAAGCGGGGCCGGGACACCGTTATCTGTTGTTTGGAAAAAGAGGGCTGTAAAAACAGCCAATTTGGGTGGAACCGCGAGTACCTCGTCCCATTAGGGATGAGGGTTTTTTTATTTATTTGCAAAGGAGCGATTTCATTGAGCACCAATCTAAAAACTAAGAATCAAGAAGAGATTTTGCGCCACACCACTGCGCACATCATGGCTCAAGCTGTCTTAAGGCTTTGGCCCGACACTAAGATCGCCATTGGGCCAGTAATTAAGAACGGTTTTTATTACGATTTTGATTTAGAACACCGCTTCACCCCGGAGGATTTGCAATTGATCGAAGCAGAAATGGAGAAAATTATTGCTGAAAAACAGCCCATTATTAGGCAGGAAATTACTAACCGGGATGCAGTAGAAATGTTTGCCCGCCAAAACCAGGATTACAAATTAGAACTTTTAGAAGAACTGGAAGAAGGCGAAGAAAAAATCAGTGTCTACCGCCAGGGCGAATTCGTCGATCTCTGCCGGGGCCCCCACTTGGAAAACACAGGCCAAGTCCGCCATTTTAAACTGCAAAATATTGCTGGAGCTTATTGGCGCGGCGATCCCAGAAGGCCCATGCTTCAGAGGATTTACGGCACTGCCTTTTTAAGCAAAAAAGACCTGAAAGCTCATCTGCGCAGGCTGGAGGAAGCTGCCAAAAGAGATCACCGGCTTTTAGGACGGGAATTGGATCTTTTCAGCATTCAAGAGGAAGGGCCCGGTTTCCCCTTTTTCCACCCTAAAGGCATGATTATCCGCAATGAGCTGGAAAAGTTTTGGCGCCAAGAACACCGTCAACGGGGCTATCAAGAAATTAAAACCCCCATTTTGCTTCGCCGGGATCTCTGGCACCGTTCCGGCCATTGGGATCACTTCCGAGATAATATGTACTTCTCCCAAATTGACGAAGAAGACTACGCCATCAAGCCTATGAATTGCCCCGGAGCCCTCCTCCTTTATAAAAGAAAACTCCATTCCTACCGGGATTTTCCCCTCCGCTTGGCAGAAATGGGCTTAGTACACCGCCACGAGTTGTCCGGTACTTTGCATGGGCTGATGCGGGTCCGGGCCTTTACCCAAGATGATGCCCATATCTTTATACTTCCTTCTCAAATCCAGGATGAGATCGGGAAGGTTATTGATTTTGTCGATGACGTTTATAAAGTTTTTGGATTTAAGTACCATGTGGAGCTTTCCACTAAACCGGAAAACGCCATCGGCGATGATGCCGTTTGGGAACAGGCAACGGAAGCTTTGCAATTAGCCTTGGAGACCAAGGGCTTAGACTATGCTCTTAACGAAGGTGACGGCGCCTTTTACGGGCCTAAAATCGATTTCCACCTGGAAGACAGCCTCGAGCGGACTTGGCAGTGTGCAACCATCCAGCTGGATTTTGCCATGCCGGAACGTTTCGATTTAATTTATATCGATCAAGATGACCGGCGCCAGCGCCCGGTCATGATCCACCGGGTACTTTACGGCGCTTTAGAAAGGTTTATCGGCATCCTGATCGAGCACTACGGGGGAGCCTTCCCCACCTGGCTGGCACCTGTGCAAGTCCAGCTGATCCCCATTGGCGATGATTACCTGCCCTACGCCGAAAAAGTGGCTGCTTCTCTTTCAGCCCAGGATCTGCGGGTGGAAATTGATCGAAGAGCAGAAAAAATGGGCAAAAAAATCCGCGAAGCCCAGCTGCAGCAGATTCCTTATATGCTTATTGTTGGGGGCAGAGAAGAAGAGAAAGGCCAAGTTGCTGTCCGCCACCGCCGGGAAGGAGATTTGGGCGTCTTGAGTCTGGCGGAATTTACAGCCAAAATTAAAGAAGAAGTAGATTTGAAGAAATATTAAGAGCAAATAAGAAACAGAATGCATCAAGGCTGTGTTCAGAAGAACACAGCCTTTCTTTTTAACTACCAAACTACCTTAGTGCAGAAACTTCTAAGCCGCCGGCGCCGGCCCCCAAAGACCACCCCTAAGATCATAAGAACGCGCAGCTCTTTTAATAATAGAAGCGGGCCTTTCCGCTCTTCACTGATTACAATAGGTGTTTTTAAAGCAGATTCTATCATTTCCAGCTGCTGATCGCTAAAACCGGTCAAAAAGCGGGTTTCCCCGGAAGGTACTAAGTTTCTTAGTTCAGGTGCAACCCGATTCAAATCACCTTTTCGGTAGTTATCCAAAAAGGCCTGCCAGCTGTTTTCCGGTAAATTCATGAAATCAGCCGATTCTCGAAAAGTTATGTATCCTTTTTGCAAGCTGTCCACCGCAATTTTAACTTTTAGGTAGGGATGTGCTTCACAGCTTTGCTGCAGTAATTGCAGCGGCCTTGAGTGATTAATTCTGTTAGGGAATATTTTAGATCCCTCCTTTACGAATCCCTTACCTTTTTCTTCGACGCTGATTCTAAAGTTCCTGCCAATCTCAGCAGAATTATCCCACTATTCCCATCTGCCGTTTTACTATTCCGATTCCGGTTTGGGGGGTACTTTTAAAACCCTGCCCACTCGAATAATGCTGGGGTTTTCGATTTCGTTTTCCTCCGCTAAAAAGCGGAATAGACTGGGATCGCCCCAAAGTTTATCAGCTATGCGCCATAAATTATCGCCGGCAACAACTACGTATTGATCATAACTAGGCTCTGGAGAGGCAACTGCCTCCGGGGGGGCTACAGCCTCTTCCCGGGATTCAGGGCCTTTTTCTTCTTCCGCTCCGGCCTTTTCCCGAGAAAGGGATATTTCCGGTAAGGGCGATTCCACAACCAAGGTTTCTGCTTTGGGGGGCTGAGACGGCGGCAGTACAAATTCTTTAAGCCAGCTGAAGCCATAGACTCCCGCCCCGGCTAACAATGCTAAAAGTAAGGTCAAAAAACCCAGGCGAAGCCAAGAAATACGGGGCCGGCCGGCTTGTAAACCAATTTCCTCGGCGGGCATTTGCCGCAAAACGTAGTAACCGCCCAAGCGGCGCCATTTTCCTTCCAGGACATGATACACCGCCCTTTCTTGGGCCTGTGTATCTATTACATAAGCAATTTGCCAAGGTTGAGAAAAGAAACGTAAATGCTGCTCTTTATCAAAATTAGAAAGGAAAACGCCAAAACCGGGATGAGTATGAACCCAACCCACGATTTCTTCCCCTTGATCCCCTTCTCCCAAGGCCCGCAGCACAGTGTGCCAATGCTCTTCGTTGATTACCAGGCGGGAGGCATCTTTCTGCTGGGGAATGGGTACAAACCTTTCCACAAAAACCTCATAATTTTCAGCACTTTTTAATTCTTTTTTTCGCCCTATTAAAAACCCGCCGTGCTCCCCGTGGGCATGGAGATGGGCGAACTGATCCAAACGCACCATAACTTCTTCCCGAAAAACTAAGCGGAGATGGGGGCCCGCCCTGCCCACCAGAAACCTTCGTGTAGAAAAAGTGCGCTCCTTGTTCATCACATTCTCCCCTTAAAAAAATACTTAAATCCGGTGTCGGCCTCAGGGCTCCGCCTCCCGGCGTTGTGATACCTTTCGCAGCAAAAAACAGTCCTTTGCGGGCTAAAAGGCGCTAGGTACAAAAAAGACCCTAAGCAGGGCCTTTTCGTTCCGTCCAGACATGGAAAGTATTCTTGCCGGCATCTTTAGCCCTATACATTGCCTGATCTACGACAAACAAAAGTTCGTACTTGTCCTTAGCATCCTGAGGTGCGCAGGCTATCCCGATAGAAACGGTAAGGGGCTGCTGCCAATCGGCATAAGACAAGTTCCGCAGGTTATCCAAGATACGTTGGGCCACCCGCTTAGCCCCCCGGCTGTCCATTTTGGGCAGGATAACTACAAATTCCTCGCCTCCGTAGCGAATTACTTTATCATCTGCCCGCACACTTTTTTCCATAGTTTGGGCTACTACTCCCAAAACCCGATCCCCTTCTCCATGGCCATAGCGGTCGTTAAAGGATTTGAAATCGTCAATATCCAAAAATAAAGCAGCCACCGGTTCCTGCAGAGGCTCTGACAGCCATTTACTGAGGTAGCGGAAATTATAAACCTGGGTCATTTCGTCCACAACTAACTCCTGCTCCAGCTCTTTCCGCTTGGCCTTTTCCCCTTTCGCCACTGCGCCTACCCGGAGCAGAGTTGCCAATTGCAATAAAAGAATACCAAATAGTAAAACTCCCCAGAAATCGTAACTAACTGCGAAAAGGGTGAAAATAAAACCAATGTAAGCTGAGCCCAGGCTGATTAAAAGACCGCTGGCCCCAAAATTAGCTATTTGTTCAGCCCAGCTGCATCCGCTCCAAATAGAAACAATGGCCGTAACAAAGAGAATGTTGGTAAAAACATAACCCAGCCCGCCCAGGGCAATAGCCGCCGCCGGAGCGGAAAGGAAAAAGAGACCGGAGTTTTGGCAGGCCAGGGAAATAGAAGAGCCGGCCAACGCACTAATTGTAAATTGGGAAATGTTAAACACAATCCGATCCCAGCTTTTTTTCTTAACGCAACCGTCCACTAACCCCCCCAATATTACTAAAAGCATGGCGGAAGTTGTCCCAAACAAATAGATAACCGGGAAAATAACAGCTGTGCTGATAGAATAACTAATTTTGCCGCCCAAATCCACCGGAGTTGCGTGAAAAAAAGCGGTTAAAAAAGCCAAGATGACAAACTGAGGCCACAAGGCCCAATCAAACCCATCATAAAACTTGATAAAAGCAAATAAAGCCATTAGTGCAATCAAAAAAATAGCAGGGAAATACAATTTGGATTTATGCCCATTGCCCACGAAAGAGCCCCCCTAAAGAAATAATTCCCGTAAACCCCTATTAGGGGAGAATTCTAGAATAATTTGGGTAATCCTGCTATTTTTGGACAATGTCTGCAACTAAAGTGAGGATTTCGTCGCGGCCCTGCCTATTATGGGCTGAAAACAGAAGGGGGGTCCTTCCCAGGCTTGCTTTAATTATTTTCTGCTGCTTGTTTCGTTGGCCGCGGCTGATTTTATCCGTTTTAGTCGCGATTAAAATACTGGGCAGGCCCCGGTTTTTAATCCAAGCAGCCATAAGAAGATCATCTTTAGTTGGTTTATGCCTAAGGTCAACCAAGTGCAAAATCCCCGCTAGGTTGGGGCGCTCAGTTAAATAACTTTCAATCATAGGCCCCCATTTTTGCCTCACCTTTTCCGGCACCCGGGCAAAGCCATAGCCGGGCAGGTCTACGAAACAGATGGTGTCCACCCGGTAAAAATTGATCATCTGGGTGCGGCCCGGGCGATTGGAGGTGCGGGCAAATTTTTTTCGATTAACTAAAGTGTTCAGCAGCGAGGACTTTCCCACATTGGAACGGCCCACCAGTGCAATTTCCTCTAGGCTGTGCCGGGGATAGCCTCGAGCCTCAACTGCACTGGTGAGAAATTCTGAGTTGTGGAGATTTAACTTCATGGTCTTATTGTTCTCCCATCCACGGCTGCTCCCGGCTTTCCCCGGGAGGTACAACAAAACCAAGAGAATCTTCACCTGCAGGTGCAGAGAAAAGTGCCTGATTGAGAACTTGGTCCATGTGTTCTACAAAATCGATTTGAATTTTGTTAAGCACACTGGCGGGCACATCTTCCAAATCCCTGCGGTTTTCCCGGGGCAAGAGAATATGAGTAATGCCGGCCCGATGGGCCGCCAAGAGTTTTTCCTTCACGCCTCCGACTGCTAAAACCCTGCCCCGCAGGGTGATCTCCCCGGTCATGGAAAGATCATGGCGGACAGGCCTATTGGTTAAGGCACTGGCCAGAGCTGTGGCAATGGTGATCCCCGCCGAGGGGCCGTCTTTCGGGATGGCTCCTTCCGGGATATGCATGTGGATATCGCTCTTCTCGTGGAAAGAGGGATCTATCCCTAATTCCGGAGCCCTGGAACGAAGATAGCTGAGAGCGGCATGTGCCGACTCCTGCATAACTTCGCCCAATTTGCCGGTTAAAGTCAGCTTGCCCTTGCCGGGGACAACGGTAACCTCGATGGTGAGCACTTGCCCTCCCACCTGGGTAAAAGCGAGGCCGGCAGCAACCCCCACTTTGTCTTCCTTTTCAACCACAGTCTGCCTGTAACGGGGCAGGCCCAGATATTTGTGCAAATTACTGATATTAAGGCGGGCACTGCTGATTGAACCCTTGACGATCTCCGTGGCCACCTTGCGGCACACGGTGGCTAAATTACGTTCTAAATTGCGGACTCCCGCCTCTTTTGTGTATTCGCTGATAATCTTGTAAATTGTGTTATCAGAAATCTGCAGCTGTTCTTCTTTCAGGCCATGGTTTTTGAGCTGCTTGGGCCAGAGGTGGCGTTTAGCGATTTCCAGCTTTTCCTGTTCTGTATAGCCGGGAATTTCAATAATCTCCAAACGATCCCGCAGAGGAGGAATAATGGAATGAACAACATTAGCTGTAGTGATAAAGAGGACCTCTGACAAATCGAAGGGGACTTCCAAATAGTGATCGCCGAAGCGGTGATTTTGTTCCCGATCCAAAGCTTCCAAAAGCGCGGAAGAGGGATCACCGCGATAATCTGAGGACAGTTTATCCACCTCGTCTAAGACAAGGACGGGATTGCGGCTGCCCACTGTCCGCATAGCCTGGATGATCTTTCCGGGCATAGCCCCAATATAGGTCCGCCTATGCCCCCTGATTTCCGCTTCATCTCTGATTCCGCCCAAGGAAAGCCTGGTAAAGTTGCGGTTTAAAGCCTTTCCCACCGACTGGGCCAAGGAAGTTTTACCAACTCCGGGAGGTCCCACCAAACACAAAATAGGACCCCTGGAATGCTCAGTCAGCTGGCGCACAGCTAAAAATTCCAAAATTCGCTCTTTTACTTTATCTAAACCATAATGGTCTGCATCCAAAATCTCTTCCGCTTTTTTCAAATCCAAACGATCCTGGGTCAGCTTAGACCAAGGCAAGGCCAACATCCAATCAATATAATTGCGGACAACTGTTGCCTCGGCGGACATACCCGGCATCCGTTCCAAGCGGTGAATCTCATGAAGTACCTTTGCTTTAGCTTCTTTAGGCAGCTGGGCTTGTTTTAGTTTTTTCTTGAACTGCTCGCTTTCAGTGCCTTTTTCGTCCCGTTCTCCCAACTCTGTTTGAATTGCTTTCATCTGCTCCCGCAGGTAGTATTCCCGTTGGGTTTTTTCCATTTGCTTGCGCACACGCTGCTGAATAACCCGTTCCAAACCCAAAATTTCGCCCTCCCGGTACAAGAGCCCCAAAATCTTTTCCAAGCGCTTGTCCACTGAAAAGATTTCTAACAATTCCTGCTTTTCCTGGAAAGGAATATTCAACTGGTTAGCAATACTATCTGCCAAACGATGGACATCTTCAATACTTCTAAGCGACATCACAATCTCAGCCGGAATTCTTTTACTCAGGCGCACATACTTTTCGAACTGGTTGAGCACAACCCGCTCCAATGCCTGCAGCTCTAAAGAATCCATATCCCCAATTGTTTTAGGGACAACAGTTATCGCTGTTTCATAATAACCCTCAGCATCATTTATCTGTTCTAAATTTACCCGCTCCAGGCCCTCAACTAATACTCTGGCCTGTCCCTCCGGTACTTTTAGAATTTGTTTAATCTCGCACAAGGTGCCGACTTTGTAAATATCTTCAGGCCGCGGTTCTTCCGTAGCCGTATGATGCTGTGCCGCTAAAACAATACGCCGATCTCCCTGCGTAGCCTGTTCAATGGCTTCAACAGACCTAGCTCTGCCTACTTCCAGCGGGGTTACTACAAAAGGAAATACCAGCGTTCCACGGAGAGGTAGTAAAGGATAAATCCGGGCATTCATTTTTTGTACCATTTTTCCACACCCCCATGCTCATATTTTACTTCATTCTGGCCCACAATGCAAAATCAAGGGCTATCCGGGGCTGATTTTGGAAGCAGCGGATAAGAAATCCGCCCCTTTATCCGGGCGGGCACAGACAGAGAGGACATCGGCAGCATCCAGCAGGGCAATTTTCAAAACCTGGGAAATATGATCCACCGCGATCACTTCCAGCCCGGACGCTTCCTTAAAACTTTCCTGCCAATTTTCGGCCGGAAGGAGTATCCTTTTAACCCCGGCCTCCCTGGCCGCCCGCATTTTAGGCACCACTCCGCCTACCCCTTTAATTAGCCCATGGATCGTGATTTCACCGGTCATGGCCACCGTATTGGCTACCATTTTATTCGTAATTGCAGAGGTTAGAGCTACAACCATGCTTATCCCGGCAGAGGAACCATCCACGGGGATGCCCCCGGGAAAATTGAGGTGCAGATCGTAGTCTTGGGGGCGTAATCCTAAAGTAGATTTTAAAACGGTTAGCACATTATCCGCCGATGAGCGGGCTTGGGAGCGGCGCCGCAGGGTGCGCCCGAAACGGCCTAATTCTTCCTCTTCCATAACACCTGTCACCTGCAGGGAACCCCTTCCTCTTTCCGCCGGGACGGCAGCAGCCTCCACCTCTAAAAGAGCACCCATGTTCGGCCCGTAAACGGCCAAACCGTTGACCACTCCCACAGTGGGCCGGGGGCGGATTTGATTTAAAGGCCTGGGGCTGTACTGGCCGCAGTTGAGAACCCACTCAATGTCAGTTTTTTTAATTTGCTCCCTTTTTTCGGAAAGGGCCACGCCGGCAGCAATTTGAATAATATTAACTGCATCCCGCCCGTTGCCGGCAAAACGCTGGATTTCCTGCAAAGCACCTTTTTCCAGGGAGAATTTGATTTTCCGGCCGGCATTAAAAGCAATAGCACCCACTTCTTCCGGGCTTAAACCGCGGAAAAATATTTCCAGACAGCGGGAGCGCAATGCCGGCGGCAATTCCTGGGCCTGCCTGGTAGTGGCCCCCACCAATCTAAAATCCGCGGGCAGCCCTTTTTGAAAGATTTCGTGGATATGCAGGGGGATCTTACTATCTTCCGGGGAGTAATAAGCGCTGTCTAAGAAAACTCTGCGATCTTCCAAAACCTTTAATAACTTATTCAGCTGGATTGGGTGTAATTCCCCAATTTCATCAATAAATAAAACCCCGCCGTGAGCTTTGGTAACCGCGCCGGGTTTAGGCTGGGGAATTCCGGCCACCCCTAAAGGGCCCGCCCCCTGGTAAATGGGATCGTGGACCGAACCTAAAAGGGGATCAGCGATCCCCCTCTCATCGAAACGGGCCGTGGTTGCATCCACTTCTACGAAAACAGCCTCTTTGCGAAAAGGTGAAAGGGGATTGTTTTTTGCCTCTTCTAAAACTACACGGGCCGCCGCAGTTTTACCAATACCCGGGGGCCCGTAAATTATAACGTGCTGGGGATTGGGGCCGCAGAGGGCGGCCCGCAAAGCCTTTAAACCGTCATCTTGGCCTACAATCTCTTGAAAGCCCTTGGGCCGGGTCAGCTCAGAAAGAGGTTCGCTGAGAGAAATGCTTTTAAGTTTGCGAAGTTTCTCCAATTCATGGCGCGATTCCCGATCCACCGCTGACTTGGTGCCTTGCTGCTGTTTAAGGAGGTTCCAAAAATAGAGGCCGATAACAACGGCGAAGAAAAAGTTGATCAACCCAAGAATCCCAACCATAACTAAGTATTCTCCTCTCCGGGCCTAACATTTTTATTATGCCCTGAAAGGGTAAAAAAATGAGGTGGGCACCCACCTCATTTTACTTTGTTTAAGCGCTTTCGCCCGCTTTCTTGGCTTGGCTGCGGACCAACAAAGGCATTTCTTTTTTCTCCACCGATGGCGTTGTAATCAAACATTTTTCCACATTTTCTTCTGAAGGGACATTGTACATAACATCAAGCATCAGCCCTTCTAAAACAGCCCGCAGGCCCCTGGCCCCGGTCTTTTGTTCTAAAGCCCGCTGAGCGATTTTATGCAGGGCCTCTTCTTCAAATTCTAAGGCGACGCCATCCATTTGCAGCAGTTTCTGGAACTGCTTAACTAAAGCGTTCTTAGGCTCGGTCAAAATCCTAACCAAGGCCTTCGCATCCAAAGCATCAAGGGTGCATACCACGGGTACGCGGCCAACAAATTCCGGAATCAGCCCGAAACGCAGCAAATCTTCCGGCATATTCTGCCTGAGGATATCTCCGATCTTTTTCTCCTCCC
>JAAYRS010000178.1 GCA_012518645.1 Bacillota bacterium | reverse complement strand
TTGCCTTAATTTATCTGCAACGGCTTCTTGATCTTCCTTAGGCATATCAATAAAATCGATGATTACAATGCCCCCAATGTTGCGCAGCCTCAGCTGATAGGCAATTTCCTGCGCCGCCTGCAGGTTGGTTTTCAAAACAGTGGCCCTAAGGTCTTCCCCCCCTACATACCCGCCTGTATTCACATCAATACTGAGTAGGGCTTCAGTTTGATCAAAAACAAGATATCCTCCGCAATCCAGCCAGACTTTTTTCTTTCTCGCCCGTTCTAGATCTTGGTTTAAACCCAAATACTCAAATAAACTTACAGGGCCCCCGTAATAGATCACATCCACCGGCTGCTTAACTTTTAAATCCTTTAATTCTGTCAGCACCCGCCGATGTAATTTAGTATTATCAACTATAATTTCGGTAACCCCGGGAGTCAAAAAATCACGGAGAATCCGGTGGATTAAATCGTCATCTTGGTAAACCAGAGTGGAAAGGGTGCTTTTTTTCGCTTTTGCTTCGATTTTCCTCCATTCTTTCCTAAGGTACTTTAAATCCGCCTCCAGTTCTTTTTGCCCACTGCCTTCCGCCACAGTACGGATAATCAAGCCCATTTTAGGAGGACGGATCTGCTCAGCGATCTCCCTCAGCCTATTGCGTTCCTCATCAGCGGTTATCTGGCGGGAAACACCGGCATGATCTTGAAAGGGCAATAAAACGAGGTAGCGCCCGGGCAGGGCAATTTCAGTAGTTACCCGCGGGCCTTTAGTACCATCGGCTTCCTTAAACACTTGCACCAGAATACTTTGGCCTACTTTAAGCAATTCCTGAATGGCCTGCCCAGCTTGGCGGGCATACAAATCCGCCACATATAAAAAGGCGTTTTTTTCTAAACCAATATCTATAAAGGCAGCTTCCATCCCCGGCAGAATATTTTCCACCCGGCCTTTATAAATGTTACCCAAAAGACGCTTTTTGCAATCTGGTTCCCAGTAATATTCCACCAAATGCCCGTTTTCCGATAGACCCACTTGAATTTGATTCAATAGGGCCGAAATAACGATTTTCTTTCTCATTACAAACCTCAATTCTTCAACGGCGGGCTATATTTTCCCCCATCCCGGACCAGTAAGGCCGTTCTTGTAATCTTGGAGCTAAAATGGTCGAACCCAAGCATCATCCCAAGTTCCTCCATCCTTAAATTCCCTTTTTGACCTACTGCGCACCGGCAGCAAAGGATAAGGCCCCGGCACCCGTCTTTTATTTCAGGTGTTTCCAAAAGAAGAGGGCGGACATTCACCTTTCTTTTCCCCCGTTTAGTTTGCCGCTCGACCAGAAAGGTATCCAAGGCCAGAAGCCAGTCCAGGCGCTTTTCCATTTCTGAGAGGGTTTTCCCCGGCAGAAAAAGCCGGTAGTCGGCCGTGTCGACAATTTGCATTAAGGCCGGGGCATCCGCGGGCCTCAGCCGAGCCTGAAGCACCTTGAGGCCCGAAGGAAGGTGCTCGTTATAACGGGTTTGGAATTCCAGCGGATCCACAGCCTGACTAAAAGTAAAATCGGCGTATTCGGCCTTGCTTAAAATTCCCACGGGGAGAGCGGATGCGAAACTAATTATTGGTTTTGGGCTAAACCCCCCCGAAAAAGCTATAGGTAATTGGGCCCTCCTTAAAGCCCGCTCCATAGTGCGCAAAAGGTCCAAATGGGACAAAAAGCGGACTTTTTCAGTTTTACAGAACCGAAAACGAATGTTTTTACCCACGGGCTTTTTCCTCCGCTAAAAGATTAGTAACCCGCAGATTGGGGCAGACACCGCATTGACTGCAGCAGCTCCAGCGGCAGTCAGGTGTAAGTTTGGCTTTTGAGGCTAATTCCCTTTCCCGAAGCAAAAATTCTTTTTCCACCCCGGTCTTTAAATGATCCCAGGGCAGATTCTCTTCGGGGTCCCTGCTGTATTCTGCATACTGAACGGGATCGAGGCCGGTTTCCTTAAAGGCCTGCTCCCACAGCTCAAAGCAAAGGCAATCGCTCCAACTGTCGAAACGGCAGCCTAAGTCGGCGGCCCGGTTAAGAACAGCAGCCAGACGCCTATCACCGCGGGCAAACACCGCTTCTAAAAAACTCTCTTCCACCTGTGCATAACTCAAACGCATTCCAGGCTGCTTTAAGTTCTTCCGCAAGTAATTTAATTTCAACCGAAGTGTATCTTTGGAATCTTGGGCCTCCCATTGGAAGGGGGTATGGGGTTTGGGGACAAAGGAAGCCACACTAATAGTCAGCTCCGGGCGCTTCCGCCCCGTAGCGTATTCCCGCCCTAATTGCAGCGCTCTGCCCGCCAAATCAAGAATGCCCTCCAAATCCGCTTGGGTTTCGGTAGGCAGCCCAATCATAAAATACAATTTAAGGCTGTACCAACCGGCGGCGAAAGCACCTTTGACCGCTTCCCAAAGTTCTGTTTCAGAAACATTCTTGTTAATAACATTCCGCAAGCGCTGTGTCCCCGCCTCGGGGGCAAAAGTCAGCCCCGTTTTCCGAGATTTTTGAATTTCCTGAGCCACTTCCACAGAAAACGAATCGACCCGCAGAGAAGGCAAAGAAACAGAAACCCCCGTTTTATAGTGGGCGGCAATTAATTTTTTAACCAAGGCCCTAATCTTAGAATAATCCCCGCTGGACAGGGACGATAGAGAAATCTCCTCATAACCGGTGCTGGCCAATAAATTGGATATCTGCTCCTCCAAAAGAGCCGGTTTTCGCTCCCTAACAGGGCGATAAAGCATGCCTGCCTGGCAAAAACGGCAACCGCGGGTACAGCCGCGCATAATCTCCGCCACCAGACGATCGTGAACCACTTCTACAAAAGGGACCACCGTTTCTTTGGGAAAAAAAGCTTGGTTAAGATCAGACACAACACGCTTGGTAATTGTTAGGGGAGCCTTTTCCCGCAGGGGCTCTAACCTTTGAAAAGCACCGTCAACAGAATATACGGGTTGGTAAAATGAGGGGACATAGATACCTTCCAACTCAGCTAAGAGGCTGAGCAATTCGGCCCTTGGCAGCCCTTGCTCTCTGCCTCGGACTCCCAGATCGAGGATTTCCTCCATGACCTCTTCCCCTTCTCCTAAAACTACAAAGTCCAAAAAATCGGCTAACGGCTC
>JAAYRS010000027.1 GCA_012518645.1 Bacillota bacterium | reverse complement strand
TATTGAAAAACGATGATAAGGACAGTACTGATTAGGAAAGGGCACAGAGAGTCCTCTTCGCTGAAAAGGGACCCCGGACTAATTGGGGAAAATCGCCTTGGAGTTGTAAGCCGAAATCTTCAAAAGTAAGCTCTTCCGTGGGCCGCGTTAAGGCCGAAAGCGAAGGTGTTTTTTGATGCCTTAACTAGGGTGGTACCGCGGGTTTCTCGTCCCTTTCCGGGGCGAGTTTTTTTGTCTAAATTCAGGAAAGGAGTTGTTGCATTTGGAGAAGGGATCCGGATATCAAAAAACGTTACAGTTGCCTCAAACGGATTTTCCTATGCGGGGAAATTTACCTAAACAAGAACCAAAAATGCTAGCTCAATGGGAAAAACACCGTTATTACCATAAGCTCCAAGAATTGGGGGAAGAGGAGAAAAGGCCTTTATTTGTGCTCCATGACGGACCTCCTTATGCTAATGCTAATATTCATATCGGGACAGCCTTAAACAAGATTTTAAAAGACATTGTTGTTCGCTCCCGCTCGCTGGAAGGCTATCAAAGTCCCTACGTCCCCGGTTGGGATACCCATGGTTTGCCTATCGAATTACATGCAGTTAAAGCCCTGGGGGCCAAAAGAGAAGGAATGTCTGTCCCAGAATTTAGGAACTTCTGCGCTGATTATGCTTTGGGCCAAATGGATATTCAGCGTACCCAATTTAGGCGCCTTGGGGTGTGGGGCGATTGGGAACATCCCTACCTGACACTTGATCCTGCCTATGAGGCGGAGCAAATTGAGGTCTTCGGGGAGATGGTTGAAAAAGGATATGTTTATAAAGCGCTCAAACCGGTTTATTGGTGTTCTGACTGCCGGACGGCGCTTGCGGAAGCAGAAATAGAGTACAACAACCACCGTTCGCCCAGTATTTTTGTGCGCTTCGCTGTGCGTGATGGTAAAGGTATTTTGGACGAAGAAGATACGTTTTTTGTCATTTGGACAACTACGCCCTGGACCATTCCAGCTAACTTAGGGATCGCCTTGCATCCGAATTATAAATACGTTTTAGTCCAAACCGAGCGGGGCCGTTTAATCATCGCGGAGGATCTGGCGGAAAGCGTTTTAGAGGAACTAGAATTAACTTCCCAGGGCGTGCTAAGGGAATTCAACGGTTCTCAACTGGAAGGGGTTATCTGCAGCCACCCCCTTTTGGAAAGGGATTCTTTGGTGATTTTAGGCGATCACGTTACTCTTGAAGCGGGGACTGGTTGTGTGCATACTGCTCCTGGGCACGGCCATGAAGACTATGTCGTGGGGCTGCGTTATGACCTGCCTATTCTTTCGCCGGTGGACTCCGAAGGTCGGTTTACCGAGGAAGCCGGGCCTTATGCGGGTTTGGACCTGGATCAGGGCAACCGGGCGGTAGTGGCTGATTTAGAGGAAAATAACGCTTTATTGAAATTAGATTTTGTGGATCACTCTTATCCCCACTGTTGGCGCTGCAAAGAACCTGTGACTTATCGTGCTACCGATCAATGGTTTGTTTCCATCGATCAATTTAGGGAAAACATGCTGGCCTCTATCCGGGACGTGGATTGGATTCCCGCCTGGGGGGTAGAAAGAATAAGCGGGATGGTGGCGGAGCGTTCTGATTGGTGCATTTCCCGGCAGCGGATCTGGGGCGTGCCTATCCCGGTTTTATACTGCCAATGCGGGGAGGTCCTTGCTTCCAAAGACACTATTGCTCATATCGCCCAAATCTTCAGGGCAGAAGGATCCAATGCTTGGTTTTCCAAAGAACCCCAGGAATTACTGCCTGATGGCTACCGCTGCCCGCAGTGCGGGGGTGGGAATTTTGAAAAAGAAACGGACACCATGGATGTCTGGTTTGACTCCGGGGTTTCCCACCGGGCTGTCTTAACCAAGCGGCCGGAATTGTCCTGGCCCGCGGATCTGTATTTAGAAGGCAGTGATCAACACAGGGGTTGGTTTCAGTCTTCTTTATCTACCGCAGTCGCCACTGCGAAGGAGGCACCCTATAAAGCGGTACTAACTCACGGAATGGTGGTGGATGGGGAAGGCAAGGCCATGTCTAAATCCATCGGCAACGTGGTCGGCCCGGAGGAAATCTGGGAAAAGTACGGGGCCGATATACTGCGCTTGTGGGTGGCTTCTTCTGAGTTTAAAGGCGATGTTCGTGTTTCCGGCGATATCTTAAAGCAGCTGGCTGAGGCCTACCGCCGCATCCGGAATACGGCCCGTTTTATCCTGGGGAATCTTTATGATTTTGATCCCAAAAAGGACTGGGTTCCTTATGAGCAATTAGAAGAGTTGGACCGCTGGGCGTTAATGAAATTAGCCAAGCTCAGCTCCAGGATGCGTGAAGCTTATATGGGCTACGAATTCCATTTGGCTTATTATGCCATTCACCATTTTTGTGCAGTTGATCTAGGCGGGTTCTACCTTGATGTCCTGAAAGACCGTCTTTACTGCGATAGGCAGGATTCGCGCCAACGCAGATCGGCCCAGACAGCTTTTGCCGTTATTATTAAAGAAATGACCCAATTGATTGCACCTATTTTAGTCTTTACGGCCGACGAAATCTGGCAGTACCTTCCGGCCCAAAAAAACGGGGCGGAAAGCGTCCATTTATCAAGATGGAAGCCGCTTCCCTCCCAATATCTCGATGAAGGGCTTAACCGGCGGTGGGCAGCGTTCTTAGAAATCCGGCGGGTTGTTGCCAAAGCCTTAGAATTGGCGCGGACTGATAAAGTGATTGGTGCATCCAACGAAGCGGAAATTGTTGTTTATGCTGATCAACGAAACCTAAAAATTCTGCAATCCTTCAGTGATGATCTGCGGATGCTGTTTATTGTTTCCAATGTTATAGTTAAGCCCTGCGGGGAGAAACAGCAGGTCCTGCACAGTGAAGAAGGAATCGGGGTTGCTGTGGGTAAGGCACCCGGCGAGAAATGCGAGCGCTGTTGGAAATATTTTCGGGAAATGAGTTCCGATCCCGAACATCCCCGCATTTGCAAGCGCTGCTTAGATGCCATCACAAACTAGAGAAGAATGAGGGCCCCCTCTCCTGGAGAATAGGAGAGGGGGTTTTGCATATTCTAAGGGGGAAAGGTTGGGAAATGTGGTGGATTATAAAATTAGTTCAGGACTACTGCGAAACATATTTCTCAAGCTGGAGGAATTAATCCAGGCCCTAGGAAAAGCCAATATTGCGGAATACATCGAACTATATCGAAAACCGAAGCGTTTGTTGTATCTTAACTTTTTAGCGGGAATCGTGCGCGGTTTTGGATTAGCCCTTGGTTTCACAGTTGTTGGAGCCTTTTTTTTGTATATCTTGGGGAAAATTGCTTCCCTCAACCTGCCCATAGTAGGCGAATTTATAGCCGAAATTACAAGGATTGTCAAAAATGAATTGGCCCGCAGGCCTTAGGAGGAAACAATGTCCGAAAAAAACAAAATCCGCAGCGAATTAGAGACGGAAAGAAAAAAACTTTTAGAACTCATTCACGATCTAAAAGCGCAGGCCCGCTTAGATCAACCATTGACCGGCGCTGTGGGGGAGCTTTCCGCCTATGATAATCACCCCGGGGATTCCGGATCCCAACTTTACGAGCGCAGTAAAGATTTCGGCCTGGTGGAAATAACAAGGGCCCAGCTTACCGAAGTAGAGCAGGCTTTGCTGGCCCTGGAGCAGGGAAAATACGGTTTCTGCCAAAATTGCGGCCGATCCATTGATCCCCACAGATTGGAGGCTTTGCCCCGCACCCTTTTTTGCCTGGAATGTAAAAAAGAAATGGAAGGCGGCAGCCTCAAAAAGCGCCCTGTAGAAGAAGAGATCATGCGCCCGCCTTTTGAGCCTCGGGACGGTAATGGAAAAGATCAGGGCCAGGATGCCTGGAAGTTGGTGGCCCGCTACGGTACATCAAGCTACACAGAAAACGACGATGAAGAGGAGGAAAACTGAAACCCGCGCAGAAATAGGCACTGATAGTTCTAAGGAGGGAGCCGCACTTTTGACTTACTTTTTTATAGCGGGCTTGGTTTTTATCAGTGATCGCCTTTCTAAACTTTTGGTTGTCTCCAAAATGGCTGAGGGGGAAAGTATACCCTTAATTAGCCCGGTTTTGTACCTTACCCACGTTCAAAATAAAGGGGCGGCCTTTGGGCTGCTGCAGGGTAAAGTTTTCTTTCTTTCCGCCTTGGCGATACTTTGTGTAATCTTAGTCTTAACTCAATGGAGAAAGATCATGGGTAAAAGCGCTTTTGTCCGTTGGGGGGTTACCATCAGTATAGTGGGTGCCTTGGGCAATTTGATTGACAGGCTCAGCTGGGGTGCAGTGGTAGATTTCATTGATTTCCGGATTTTCCCTATCTTTAATATTGCCGATATTGCAATTGTGTTCGGAGTGGGGCTTCTGTTTTGGGAGGTTTTGTTCTGTGACCGGCCTAAAAATGAAGACGCATGAATTTGTTCTCTCGGAAGATAGCGAGCAACGCTTGGATTTGTGGCTGGCCCAACGCCTGGATTTGAGCCGCTCGCAAGTGAAGCGTTTGATTGATGCGGAACTAGTTAAAGTCAATAATTCCCCGATTAAAGCGGGATATTCGCCGCGCTCCGGAGACCAAATTTCTGTAGTAATCCCCCGCAGCTCTGCCTTTTCTTTAAAACCGGAACCAATTCCTTTAGAAATTGTTTACCAGGACCAAGACCTGGCGGTTATTAATAAGCCCAAAAATTTAGTAGTCCATCCTGGTGCAGGTAATTGGGAAGGCACTTTGGTTAATGCCCTGCTTTTTCATTTTCAGCATTTGGCTGCCGGCAGTGATCGGCACCGGCCGGGGATTGTTCATCGTTTAGATAAGGATACCAGCGGATTGATGATTATTGCCAAGAGCGATCAAAGCTACCGCTTTTTGGCCCAACAGCTTAAAGTGCATGCGGTGCAGCGTCACTACCTTGCCTTAGTCCAAGGGGTAATTTCCGAAGAGGAAGGATTGATCGAAAAGCCTATCGGCCGTCATCCGCGCAACCGCAAGAAGATGACCACTTTGCAATCAGGCCGGGAGGCTTTAACATTTTACTCTGTGCGCCAGCGGTTCAAAAAACACACTTTGGTTTTATGCCGTTTAAAAACAGGCCGTACTCATCAGATTAGAGTTCATTTCGCAAGTATTCACCATCCAGTAGTAGGTGACGCCCTTTACGGGTTTAAAACCAATAATATAGGGGCTTCAAGCCAAATGCTGCATGCCTCTTATTTGGCCTTTACCCATCCCGACGGAAAGCCTATGGAGTTTCATTCCCCGCCGCCGCCGGAATTTTTGGAAGCTGTGAAGAAAGCTGGCCAAATTAATTGACAGGTAATTTTTTTTAGTGTATTGTAGGGCTTAGAATCAAAATATCCTTTAAGTTAGCTCCGTGAAGCCGGCAAGGAAACTGTGGTGTGATTATGCTTCTTGCCTGCTGTCTATGCGAGCGAGAGGCGTTTTTGTTTTAGGGGAGGTGATGAAGTGAAGGAAAAAGCCCAAATACTGGATGGGGAACAAATACGCCGTGCCTTGACTAGGATTAGCCACGAGATCATCGAGCGCAATCGGGGAATCGATAAGCTGTTATTGATCGGTATCCGGACAAGAGGGGTGCCTTTAGCTGAACGTTTGGCTAAAATTATGCGCGGAATAGAAGGGGCTGAAGTAGCTGTTGGAACTCTTGATATCTCTCTCTACCGCGATGATTTTGCCGCTAATCCCCAACAGCCTAAGGTAAATTACACCGATGTGCCCGCAAGTGTTGAGAATCAGATCGTTATTCTGGTGGATGATGTTCTTTTCACTGGCAGAACAGCCCGTGCTGCCTTGGATGCAGTCATAGATTTGGGCCGCCCAAAGCGGATTCAGCTGGCTGTTCTAATTGATAGAGGACACCGGGAACTGCCCATTAGGGCGGATTACGTAGGCAAAAACCTGCCCACTTCTACCCGGGAGAGCATTGCGGTGCGTCTCCAGGAAATCGATGGTGAAGAGAGAGTTCTAATTTTGGAATAAAAATGAAACACCTTTAAAAGAGTCCCGTGAGACTTCAAAGGAGGAAAATGTAATGAATAAAGCAGAACATCAGGAAAATTTGGGTTTGGGTAAAAATTTAGCTTTGGGTTTCCAACATATTTTCGCCATGTTTGGAGCCACTGTCTTAGTACCGTTACTGACCGGGTTGGATCCATCCGTAGCCTTTTTCACCTCAGGAATCGGTACTCTTTTATTTGCTTTCGTTACTAAAGGGCAGGTGCCGGCTTATTTAGGTTCTTCGTTCGCTTTTATCGGCCCCATTGTTAGGATCTCCGCCGCGTGGGGGCTGCCCTATGCGCTGGGCGGGGCTGTCGCGGCCGGCCTTGTTTATGTTTTGGTAGCTTTCATTATTTCCAGGATAGGCCTGGACTGGATTGATAAAATTTTGCCGCCTGTTGTCATCGGCTCGGTCATAATGGTTATCGGTTTGGGTCTGGCTTCCCACGCTGTTCAAAATTTAGGAGGCTTAGTTGAAGGAAGTACTCTGGCGGACCCTAATGTGCGGGTGGCCTTATTTACTTTGGTAATCACAGTGGTTGGAACAATGTTTTTTAAAGGCTTCTTTGCTGTAGTGCCTATTTTAATTGGAGTTATTGCCGGCTATCTTTTTGCAGTGACCCAAGGTATCGTTGATTTTACCTTAGTAAGGGAGGCGGCTTGGTTTGGCTTTCCCGGTTTTATTCTGCCAAAATTTAATACTTTCGCCACTCTTACTATGCTGCCGGTGGCTTTAGTAACTATCGCTGAGCATCTGGGAGACGTTGGGGTGCTGAGTAAGATTACAGGAAAGGATTTTTATAGGGAGCCTGGTTTGCACCGTACTCTTTTGGGAGATGGCTTAGCCACTTCCTTGGCGGGTTTTGTTGGCGGACCGCCTAATACAACCTATGGTGAAAACGTGGGCGTCTTAGCTATAACCAAGATTTTCAACGTTTCAGTTATTAAAACCGCCGCTGTTTTGGCCGTCGCCATGTCCTTTGTTCAAAAAATGGGGGCTTTAGTCCGCACTATCCCCGATCCTGTCATGGGCGGGGTGTGTATTGTTTTATTCGGCGTGATTGCTGCCTCCGGAATCCGGACATTGGTGGAAAGCGGCATCGATTACGGCGATAAGCGGAATCTAATTATCTCCTCGGTAATCTTGGTTTTGGGGATCGGTGGGGCAGAGCTGGGCCTAGGGCCTGTTAAACTGCCCGGAATGCCTCTTGCCACTATTGTGGGGATTATCTTAAATTTGGTCCTACCAAGAAACAACAGCTAAGAGGAGCCCGAGGGCTCCTCTTTCACCTATAAACTAGGCCGCACAATGAAGATGGTGATTGTTTAACGAATCTGGAAACACTATCACAGATGGTGTGTGTTTTTGACGGTTGACCAAAAAAGAACTGAAAGATGACCGGTTACGCATTTTCACTTAACCTGCGGCTCAAGTTTACGGTTCACTGGCGTTCTTTTTTGGCGTTAAACAATCAGGGACATCTTTAGTTCTAGTCTTAACGATTTGCCGAAAATTATACTTGTCAAAAAAATATTTTTTGAAGGCCAATAAGGAAAATAAGGGTGCCGGGGAACCAGCGCAGCTGTCTGCTTTGGTTAGGTTTGGAGGTAATGCGGCTTCCCGCCCATAGGCCGTGGGAGATAAACAAATAGCTGGCAAGAAAAGCGGCGGCGGCAGTTGGCAGCAGGGGCAAACCAAGGACGGCTGCACCGAATCCGGCCGCTAAAGCGTCTAGAGCCAGAGCCGCACCGAGAACTAGTGCTTCGTTAAAGGAAATGTGTTGCGATTGATCATAATCTGCTTTAAGCGGTTCTTGAAAAACCTGAATAATGAGGCCAAAGAGCGGAATGCGGAGGTTGATTAATACCCGCGGGGTTTGCGATGGGCGATAGTTTCGCCAGATAGTATAGATGCCGATAAATATCAGAATCAATCCGCCTAAAGAATTGGCCGAGCGGGCCGATAGCTGCCTTCCAAAAACGGACCCTAGAAGCATGGCGATCAACATTGTGCAACCTGAGACCAGACTCAAAATGAATCTAGCCCAAGCAGAAACAGAAATCTTGTTCATTCCGTAACTTACGCCAATGGCAAAAGCATCAAAACTAACCGCAACCGCCATTAAGATGACAGATAACCACACCATAGTATTGATCCCCCCAACTCATACAACCAGCATATGTCGAGGGAAACCGGATGTGACAAAAGCCGGCCTTGAGCTTGACAGGTGTGATTAAAGGTGGTAATATTTGAGGTGCTTGAGGCGGTATAGCCAAGTGGTAAGGCAGAGCTCTGCAAAAGCTCCATCCCCAGTTCGAATCTGGGTGCCGCCTCCATTTTTTATACAATTTGTGGGATAGGGGGGAATCACGAATGGCCAAGGCAAAAAGGGGTAAAAACGTTAAAGCCCCGGGTTGGAGAGGAACCTGCCCATCCTGCAAAAAAACAGGTGTGAAATTGCTGTGGGAAAAGGACAGCATTAAAGTTTGCAAAGCGTGTGGTAAATAAAAACGGCTTTAAGCCGTTTTATATTTCCAAAAGAAAAAAGGCCCTCGGGCCTTTTTTTAGCGAGAATAGAATTCAACAATTTCCGCCTCGTTGATATCGGGATTAAGTTCTTCTCGCCTAGGCAGCCTAAGGTACTGGCCGGTTTTAAGATTCTCATCATAGCTAAGGTATTCCGGAACATTAGGGCGGACCTCCAAAGCTTCTTCAATTACGCTAAGGTTACTGCTCTTCTCCCGCAACCCAATGGTATCCCCAACGCTGACTCGAAAACTTGGAATATCAACCTTGCGGTCATTAACCTTAATATGCCCATGATTAACCAGCTGCCGGGCACCGGCCCTGCTGCGGGCAAAACCCAAACGGAAAACAAGATTATCCAAACGGGATTCCAGCAAAATCATAAAGTTTTCGCCGGTAATCCCCGGCATTTTCTCTGCTTCCTGAAATAAATTTCTAAACTGTTTTTCACTTAACCCGTAGAGGAAGCGAAGCTTTTGCTTTTCTTGTAATTGAAGTCCGTAGTTGCTTAATTTGCGGCGGCCTTGACCATGCTGCCCCGGTGGATAGGGACGTTTCCGCAGTTCTTTTCCAGTTTCACTTAAGGAAAAACCCAAACGTCTACTAATTCTCCACGTTGGTCCAGTATAACGTGACATTTAATTCTCTCCAATCTCAAATAAAAGTCTTTTACCAAAGCAGCCGCGCCTTGTTAAATCTTTCCCTTCATAAGGATACCATATTTTTTAGGATTTGCAAGAGTTAATTGCACACAATAGGTTTGGAAGCAGGAAACGCAAACGGGAAAGGAAGAAAAAAGGATGCGCAGCATGTGGAAAGGTTCAGTTTCTTTTGGGTTGGTAAACATCCCCGTTAAAATGTATACTGCCGTCCAGGAGAAGAGAATTCGCTTCAATCAGCTCCATGCGGTCTGCCACACCCCAATTAAATACGAAAAGGTCTGTCCCCGCTGTAAGCGGGAAGTCGATTCCGGCGAGATAGTCAGGGGTTACGAATATGATCGCGGTCGCTACGTTACTATCACGGCTCAGGAATGGCAGCAGTTTTCGGAACAAGCCAAAAAAGCCATAGAAATCTTGCGTTTCGTTAAGCTGGAAGAGATCGATCCGGTTTTTTTTAATAAAACATATTATTTAGAACCCGGGGAAACAGGGGCCAAGGCGTATTCTCTCTTAAAAGAGGCTCTGTTTACTTCGGGTAAAATTGCAGTTGCTCAAATTACCATTCGTTCCAAAACATCTCTGGCTGTAATTAGAGTTTACCAAGAGATTTTGGTTTTAGAAACCGTCTTTTATCCTGATGAAATTCGGGACCAAACTCGTTTAAATATAGAAGAGGGGTTAGCTTTGGAACAAAAAGAGCTGGAGATGGCCCGTTCCTTGATTACAGCTTTAACTGAACCTTTCCGTCCGCAAGATTACAGCGATCAGCGTCGGAAAGAAATATTAGGATTCATCGAAAGCAAGATAGAAGGGCAGGAGACGGTGGCCGTTCAGCCTAGGCCGGAAGCAGCCGCGTCAATTGATCTAATGGCTGCTTTAGAGGCGTCTTTGCTGGCCCGACAAAAGGAAACGAATGGCGTCCCGGAGGAAACGAGGCATTGAGACTGCCGCGCTTTAGGCCAATGCTGCCCGTGTTAAAAGAAATTGGCGACGAAAGCCAATTTCAGCACGAAATAAAATGGGACGGGTTTAGGGCTTTAGCCTATGTGGAAAAGGAAGTGTCTTTAGAAAGCCGTAATGGTCATGAACTTAATTCCAGATTTCCCCAGTTGTTGCCGGGGTTGAAAGGTTTGGGGCAGTGTCTTGTTTTAGATGGGGAGATTGTGGCTTTAGGTAAAAAGGGTCTACCGGAATTTTCCCTTCTAAAAGGGCCTTTTGATGAAATTCCTCTTATTTATATAGCTTTCGATTTACTTTTTAGGCGGGGACGTTCATTGTGCCATCTGCCCTGGGGTCAAAGAAGGCAGATGCTGGAAGAGTTACTGCGGCCGCAGAAGCAAATATATATGTCCCCCCTTTTGGAAGGTGATTTGAAAACCTGTTTTCAGCTGGCTCAACAAGCGGGTTTGGAAGGCATTGTTTCTAAACAAATCAATTCCCCCTATTTAGCCGGTGAAAGATCTCATTTTTGGCGTAAAAAGAAAATTCGGCGCACACTTGACTGTGTAGTAGCGGGTCTTAATTATCGAAAAAATCGCCTTCGTTCGCTGAGCCTTGCTCTTTACAATTTAGAGGGCGCCCTCTTTTACATCGGTAGTGTGGGCAGTGGTTTGGGCTTCGAAGAAATTGAGTTTTTTGAGAAGGCTGGGAATGCCTTGGCCCGCCCCGCGCCGCCGCTGCGGAACCCTCCTGAAATAAGGAATTCAATAATTTGGTTAGAACCCCGTTTGGTGGTTGAAATAAAATATTTGGAGATGACTCCTCAAGAAAAAGTTCGCCATCCCGTGTTTTTACGGCTGCGTTCCGACAAGGATGCTTCTCGATGTATCTGGGGAGGTAATAAATTTGACTCTTAAGCAGTTGGTGGAGGTAGAGGGGAGAATACTGGAGCTCACCAACTTAGATAAAGTTCTTTGGCCCCAATCGGGGTGGACTAAAGCCGATCTTCTTGATTATCACCGCAAGATGGCGCCTTGGACCATCAAACATTGGGCGGGCCGCCCCCTTACTGTCACCCGCTATCCGCATGGTGTAGAACAGCATTTTTTCTTCCAGAAGAACTCGCCGTCTTGGGCCCCTTCGTGGCTAAAGACCCGGTTGATCAAAGATATAGAGTATATTTTGCCCAACGATTTAAGTACTATTATTTGGTTAGTTAACCTGGGGGCGATTGAATTTCATCCGGCGAGCTACAAGGGTTGCCCTAATTCTCCTAGCTATGCTGTGATCGATTTGGACCCTACACCACCGCTTGGTTTTCAAGCTGCAGTCGAGATTGCCAAACACTGTCGGGAACTTCTGCAAAAATTGGGTTTAAGAGGTTATCCCAAACTGTCGGGTTCTAGTGGCATTCACATTTATCTCCCACTGGCCTCCGGTTATAGTTTTTCCGTAAGTTCGAATTTGATTAAAATGATCGGAATGATGCTCCAAAAGAAATTGCCTTATCAAGTAACGTTGGAAAGGATGCTGAAAAAACGCCGCGGAGTCTATCTTGATTATTTGCAAAACCACGCCGCCAAGACTATGATTGGTGTTTACAGCCCCCGGCCTACTTCTGAAGCCACGGTTTCTACTGCTGTGGATTGGAATGATTTGGATCAACATTGTCCCCGGGATTTTACAATCAAGACGGTTCCGGGGTGGATCGGGGAACATAAGGATCTTTTTGAACCTGTCCAGACGAAGCCCCAGTCTTTAGAACATTTAGCTGGCCAATTTCCTGATGTTTAAAAGCGAAAACGGGCGGCGGGGTGTTCCCAGGTAGACACTGGTTGTTTATCATGTACCTACTTTAAGAATAACAATACCGGTAAATATGTCCACCCAGCAGATAAAACAGTGGGTTGCACCTCACATCAGCGGCTTGATGACTTGTTGGCAGCCGATCTTGTTGATGCTCTGCGGAGCTTTCCCGTAGAAAAGCAGGTATAGCTTGAAAAGGCCGAACATATTTTCATCTCGGGCGATGGGGCCGGTTGGATTAAATCCGGTGCCGAATACATTCCCAACACTCGTTATATCATGGACGGCTTTCATCTAAAGCAAGCCATTTACGGGGAAGCAGGCGCAGATGAAGACAACAGAGCCGCTTTAGCTGAGGCAATATGGGCAGGCAAATGGGCAGAAATGAACAGATTATTAATCTCTTTCCTGGTAGAGGCCCAGTGGATTCGCGCCGTTGAAAACGTGATAAGATATTTAAACAACAATTGGAGCGGCATCCGGGCGCGACAGGCTACAAAGACGTGTTGGTCGGCTCCAGTGCAGAAGGTCATCTAAGTCACGTACTAGCAGTCGGATTGAGCAGTAAGCCGATGAGATGGTCTCATCTTGGGGCTGATCAGATAAGTCATCTGCGCGTCCATAGGGCGAACGGGATCAATCTTCGGCAAGTGTATCTGAAGAAAATAACCAAGCAAGGAAATGACTGGTAGACCCAAAACTGGTTAAAAAACTTAAGGCCTTTCCCAAAGCAAGCGGGTTTTTGATAACATTCCCAGCCTACGCCGCGGATCCGGCCTGTCATTCGATCATCTTTTAAGACGTATTTCCAACGCGGATTTAAGTTTTTAAAAGCAAAACCCGGCTTGTCCGGCCGGATAGGGATTTTCTTTCATCCAACAGTAGGTGGACACTATCCTCTTTCGCTCTGAACCTTGACGGGAGCAGAAGTATTGTGTTATACTCCAAGTGCTAAGCAGAAGCCACCGCTTCTCACCTTGTAACTGTTGTGTTCTCAAGGTTTAGTCCTGAATATATCTGCTCTGAACGGACGGAGTAGATTTAGGTCAAGCGGGTGGCGTATGCCGTCCGTTTTTTGTTTTAAAATGCCTTAAAATTGGAGGGGTGACACCATTAGCAAGGAATTAAGAGTGAACAATGAAATTCGAGCCCGTCAAGTGCGGGTTGTGGATGCTAACGGAGATCAGTTGGGGATTATGAGCTCGCGGGAGGCTATAAACATGGCCGGGGATCGAGGCTTAGATTTAGTGGAAGTTGCACCAAATGCCAAGCCGCCGGTCTGCCGAATCATGGATTACGGTAAGCACAGATATGAGCAGAGTAAACGGGATAAAGCAGCCAGAAAAAAACAAAGGGTTATTAATGTTAAAGAGGTTCGGATGAGCCCTAAGATTGAAGAACACGATCTACAGGTTAAATACCGGGCTGCCAAGCGGTTTTTGAAATCCGGGGATAAAGTAAAAGTTTCCGTGCGCTTTAGGGGCAGGGAAATTGTCCATTCGGATTTAGCCAGGGATAAGCTTAATACTCTTGCTAAGGAATTACAGGATGTTGGAACAGTAGAACGCCCGCCTAGACTGGAAGGCCGTCAGATGATTGCTGTTTTAGCCCCTAAATCTGAAGTAAATCAAAAGGCGGAGACAAAGAACTAAAACTCTGAAGATAAGCAATAGGAGGTGTGTTTACTGTGGCTAAAATGAAAACCCATAAAGGTGCTGCTAAGCGTTTTAAAATTACCGGTACCGGTAAAGTTCTTAGGCATAGTTCTCATAAAAGTCATATTTTAGAGAAAAAATCTTCTAAACGAAAACGGCAATTAAGACGTGCAAAGGTGGCAAGCAAAGCTGATAGTAAGCGGATCAAAGAGCTTTTGCCATATAAATAGATGGTAAGGGGAGGAACTAAACAATGTCCAGGGTTAAACGTGGGACTGTGGCCCGGCGCCGAAGGAAAAAAGTTCTCAAGTTGGCTAAGGGCTACTACGGAGACAAAAGCAAGAAATATCGTGTAGCCAATCAGGCGGTTATGAAATCAGGCAATTACGCCTATCGGGATCGGAAAGTTAAAAAACGCGATTTTCGCAAGTTATGGATTACTCGCATTAATGCTGCCGCCCGCCTTAACGGAATGTCTTATTCTACATTCATCGGCGGCTTAAAGAAGAACGGTGTAGAAATCAACAGAAAGGTTTTAGCCGAATTAGCTATCCACGACGCTAACGCTTTCGCTGACCTAGTAAATATAGCCAAGCAGTAGAACGGGCTTAAATCAATTCCGGGCGGTGGAATACCTCCCGGTATTTGCTTTTGTAAGGGGGGATAATCTTGGGTGTAATTAAAATAAGCAGTAAAAACAATGAGCAGATTAGGGCGGTCAAACGATTGCAGCACAAGAAATATCGCGACCAAACGGGGCAGTTCTATATTGAAGGTGTGCGCATTACGGAAGAAGCACTGCCGATAGGCTTAATTGAAAGTTTTTTTTATGTCCCGCAACTGCTGCAAACATCCCGGGGGAGGCGCTTGGTTTCTCGGGCCAAGTCCCTTGGTTTTCCCGTTTACGAATGCACTAAAAGCACTTTTGCAGAAATAACTGATACTGTTACTTCTCAGGGGG
>JAAYRS010000177.1 GCA_012518645.1 Bacillota bacterium | reverse complement strand
CTGCTCTTTAATTATCTCTATCCTCTTCTTGATCAAAACCGTTTTCTGAGCTAACCCGCCGCTGATCTTTTTTAAATAATCTTCCAAAATGCCCAAGGCTTCCAGTTGCAGATGGGGATTGCCGGAAAAAAGAGAGGTTTGCAGCAGAGGCCATTCATGACTCCACGCCTCCATCACATCTTTTTGAAGCGGAGTTCTGGGGTTGAGGGCCAAAAACTCGTCTACCGCTTCCGCCAGCTGCAGAGCATCTTGCTGCTCAACAAGGTGCTCTGTTTCCCTTCCCCGGAAACTAAAACCACCCCTGGTCCGGATTTGCTGATACAAATTTAAAATCAGCTCTGCCGCCTCCTTAGGCCTGCCCAGACCTTCTATAAGTTCCCGGTTTTGCATTTCCGCTTCGATCACCTCTTGAAGCAGAGCTTCCGTTTCCCACTCCTCCCCCACTTTAAAGCGGGGATCGATCCCCGCTTCCCGGGGATGCTCTCTAATAATCCTGCGGCAGAGGCTGTGGATAGTGGAAATTTGTGCACGCTCCAGGCTTCCCGCCAAATCCGGACGGGTTTGGCTAAGCCGTTCCTTCATTTCCTGAGCGGCTTTTTTAGTAAAAGTTACTGCGGCAATTTCTTCAAAACTATAACCTTGCTCCAACACGTTTAAGTACCTTTCCGCCAGAACCCGGGTTTTGCCGGATCCCGCTCCGGCAGTAACCGCCAGATCTTCGTCAATACTGAAGATGGCCTCTTTTTGGCTGGGTGTGGGGCTAAATTTCACGGCCGGTAAACCTCCTTTCGGCAGATACCCCGATAAGGGCAGTAGCTGCATATCCGAGTGTCTTTAGGCTCAATGGGGAACTCGGCGGCGAAAATCCTTTCCAAAAGTCCCGCCGTCCTCTCTTTAAACAGCGATAACTGCTGTTCAAAGCGATCTTCATCCAAACAACCCACTCCTTTGGTAATCAAAAGCTGCCTCCGGAAATCTTGGTGAAAAATGCCTACCCTTCTTTTTGTTCCGGTTAAATAATAAGCGGTGCCCACATTGCGAGCCTGCGGCAGCAGCCGCCGGGCGGCCAAAGAATAGGCCGCTATCTGTACGTCCCGGCCCTGGACTACGTCCCTGAGGGTAGGAGCGCCTCCAGTCTTGTAATCGTAAAGGACGTATTCCCCATTATTTTCATCGATTCGATCGATAGAACCTCTAAGCCGGACCGGGCCGGCAGTAGTAGGGATGGCCAGTCCCTCAAACTTTTTTTCCAAATAGCGGGGCCGGAAACCGCTTCTTTTTATTAAATCCAGATCAAAGCGGATAAATTCTCTAAAAGTGCGGAGCGTACCCGCCGGCAGCCCGCCTGCCAGCGGTTCATATTCTTTTACTAAAAGCCCCTCTAACTCCGCCTGGGCTTCGATTAAAGAGGGCAGCTCCCCCTCTAGGTACTGTTCCCAGAACTTCTTCAACACCCGATGCAGCATGCTTCCTTCTTCTCTTGGCTCCAGTTCTAAACTCACTTCCTCCTCAGGCTTGAGCCGGAGCACAAAAGAACAGTAAAACTGGTAGGGACAGTTGGCATAGGTGTTCAATTGGGAAACCGAAAGGCCGTCCCTAACAATCCGTTTAGCAAGGGCGGCTTTCAGCCTGGAATCCGAAAGGATCCCATTGCCGAAAAACAAAGACGGCCGATGGGTTCCGGCCTTCGGGGGAGAAAGAGGCTCTTGAGCCGGGGGTAAAACTGCGGCCGGTAAATTTAACTTGCCTTTGTGGTCAGTTTCCGGGTAATAAAGGTGGAGCCGGGCAGCCGCTGAAGACAGGGATTGAAAAAGTTCTTGCCCATCCGCTTCCCTCCGAGTTTTGGTAAGCCAATGGGCTGGGCTGCGCCGGGGGAATTCACCTTCCACCAGACCACCTACATGAAGATGATCGTAGTTATAAGCTCCGATTTGGTCGACACTGATTACCTGCAATTTTTCCGCGAAAACACGGCGGGGCCGAATTTGGAAATCAGCCAAAAGCGTTTCCAAAAAGGGCACAAATTGGCGAGGGCTAAGAACCCACTCCTTTTTTCTAAAGTTTTCTGTAACCGCCCTCAGCCCGGCCCAAGACTTTACCAGTTCTGCCCAATGTTCAGCCGGGCCGGCGGGTATCCATTTCTCAGGCAGAAATGTTTGTAACAATTGATCCAGCCACTGCCCATAAGAACTAAGGCTTTGCTCTACAAAACCGGATCCCAGCTCTTGGATAAGATCAAGGACTTTGTTCCAGGCCGGTTTTTGGCCCAGGTATTCGCGCCAGGCCGCCAGGCCCTTTAAAGGCGGCGCCAAACGGAGCAGGCGCTGTTCCTCCCCGCTTAAAACAAAGGGAAAGCCCCAACCGGGGGCGGTTAAAAGCTGGAGGTGAGCTTTATGCCAACCTTCCAATTCCCCCGCTAAAAAAGTGAGTACCGCCTTACCTAAGGGCGTATTCCTTAAGCTCGTTGCCGGCGCACTCCAAGGAAGCTGCAGTTTTTCAAAAATGGGGAAAAGGATGGGAAAATACTGGGCTGGCCTGGGAAAAGCAATACCAATCCGCTCTAGGGGAACGCCCCGCTTAATTTGCCCGCGGACGGCCCGGCCCATCATTTCAACCTCTTCTAAGGGATCCGGGGCCCGCTTAACCGTAATTTCCGGGTTCCCAGACACCTTCCAGGCCTGAAGAGGGCGCCGGCCCGCAAAAGACTTAATAAACTTATCCTCCAAGGCCGTCAGTTTACCCAAGCCTACTAAATAAATGGCGTCCGCTTCTTCTAAAAACACTTTTTTCTCAGTTAATTTCCAAGCCTTCCTAATCCGGGCAGGCCCATCTAAAACCCCCTCTGCTTCCAAAGCTGCGTGATATTCCCGGTGTAGGAAATTCAATTCCGATTTTCCCTGGGAGGAAAAAGCATCTAAGGATTCCTCCCCTGAATCGAGTTGCCGGAATAACTGCTTCAGATCCCGCACAAAGCCGGGGTATTTGGCTATGGAAGCAAAATAATTAAGCCGGCCCTGATTTTCCAAAACTGCACGCCAGACGGCAATCTGTTCCAAAATTCGATCTTCTTGGTAAGCGATGCGGCTTTCTTTTAAAATACGGGCCGCTAATCCGGGGATTGTTAGGGGTGCCAATCCCCCCTCTTCCCTAGAAACAACCTGCCGCCAGTGGCCAAGATTAATTTGAGAAACGAGATATAAGGCTGTCAAAGCAGTTCACCTCACTTTTTTAGCAAAAGTTCGTTTAAAATCCAGGCGGCTCCATCCCGGCTGCTGCCCGGAGCCACAAAATCAGCTCTTTTTTGTAAAAGAGAAGAGCCTCCGCCCATGGCTACACCCACGCCCGCCCAAGTAATCATCTCTAAATCGTTGATATTATCACCTATTGCCAAAATTTCCTTTTGTTTGACCTTCTGCCGCTCCGCCACGTAAAGCAGACCGGTCCCTTTAGAACAGCCGCCGGAAACGATCTCCACACCCCGCCAGCGGGAACGGCCTGCCCCAAAAAACATGGCGTTAATTTTCTGCTCAAAACGGGACAGGGACTTATAAAAAGGGTTTATCTTCTCCCTTTGATCAATAACCGAAATCCGGATTGGGCCTTCCCCCAGTTCCATCTTTCTTACTTTCTGCCCCGCCTCGCCCATGTAGCGGAGCATTAGCTCTTCAAACTCCGGGGTAGTGTAATAAGGGGCGATCAAGTTTTCACCGGCGCTCTCCCCCGTATAAACCAGATAATTTATTTTTGCTTGGTTCAGCTGTTCGATTATTTCTTGGGCCGATTTAAAATCGATCCCTTTTTTAAGGACCGTTTCTTTTTTTTCCTGATCAAAGACCACCGCCCCATTGTGGACGATAAGCGGGCCTTTCAGATTTAAAGCTTCGGCCCAGGGCAGAGTTCTTGCCAGCCTTCTGCCCGTAGCTAAAACAACGGAAATTCCCCGTTGTTTTACTTTAGCCACGGCCTCTTCGGTTGCTGTTGAAAGTTCCCCTTCACTATTTAGGATTGTCCCATCAATGTCCAAAGCAACTAATTTAATCTTCATTCCGCACCTCAAAAACTAAAGCCAAATAGAGACTTCGTCCCGATCCATCAATGCAATGCATTCCCGCAGTTTGGCATTTAAATTTGGGTCTTCCAAAGTGGCATTCCGCACCTGGCGGAGAAGATCGATCCCCCGCCTAAAAGCGAAAACCAGATCCCCTTCATCGATTGTTGTATCACTTAGTAAACTGGCGAAATTCTCACCCTTGCTCCAACGGTAAGCAAGAACGGCCACATGATCGTTGAATTCCACCGATGAAAAATTTATAAACCGATTTTCCATCTTTTTTAAGAAGTGCCAGATCCGCCGAAGGGGTGAAAAATCGAGGTGGTGTTTTAAGCGGGTTTCGTTTTTTCTGGGCTCATAACCTATTGAAACCACGGCCGCGTTTAGCTCGGCCGGGGTGTAAGCATGAAAGAGCCCTTCCATAAACATCTCCGTAACCATCAATTCCTGCCCATGGATTTGGCTGGCCAAATCCCCCGCGGTGGTTAGCTTTCCATCCTGTAAATAACCTAAAGACTGCAGTAAATCTTTTTTATCCAAAAATTCTTGAATATATTTCTGGTGGGGATCCAAAACTTCTTCCTGCACCAGCAGCCGCTGGTAGCGTTTAAGCTGCCAATTATATTTTCTGTTTTTCCTGCGCAAAGCAGGGCGATCCTGCCCGGGATAGTTGCTGTAAAAAGCACTGTTAAGGCGCTGGTTGATAGAACGGATCCTCTTTTTCAGATAGCGCCTGGTCCGCTTATTGCCCCCTCGGTGTAATCTGCTTTCGTATTCCCTTTTTTCCCTAAGGTTTCTTTTTAAAGCACTCTTGCCCCCTCGTAAATGGCGGAGGTAGGGGCTTAGTTCCTGTTCTAGCCTTTTGATCTGCCTTAAAACTGTCTTTCTTTCTTCTGAGGCTTGGTAAGTGGCAAAATTCTGGCCTAAGATACGGTAGATATCTTTTTCCGAGTAGTTTTTAACTAAGTTTAAGATGGAATTGTAGGTAAGGGCAAACTGGCTCTGCAGGGATTCAATTTCCTGCTCTTTCATGCTGGGAAATTGGCTGGGATCAAAATAGCCTAAATCAACAACAGTAAAAACAAAACCTTCCACATCAATTCCCCGCCGCCCGGCCCGGCCGGCCATTTGGAAATATTCCCGATTGGAAATTGCCCTAAAAGAAACCCCATCCCACTTAGTGCTGGAATCGAAACAAACCGTCCTACAAGGAAAATTCAACCCTACAGCAAAGGTTTCCGTACAATATAAGACGGAGATTAGTTTATGCCCGAACAATTCCTCCACAATGTCTTTTAAAACCGGGAGCATACCGGCATGGTGGTAGGCGATACCCCTTAAAAGCAGGCGGCGCAGCTGAGGCCAGCGCTCACTTTCTAAATTAGGATACCTTTCTAAAACCTGCTCCATCAAGGAACGGACTTGGTCTTTTTCCTTCAGCCCTAAAAAATCATGCTTTTCCCCTAATTCCACGGCGTTGCTTTCACATTTTCGCCGGCTGAAGGTGAAAAAAAGAGAAGGTAGGTACTCATCTTGAATCGCCTCTATTAGCTCCAAATGGGTAGTGCCTTCTGCAACCCGGCCCATCCCGGAATGTCCGGCGGCCAGCTTGCTGTGTTTTTTCTGGACTGCCTTTAAAGTGGTAAAACCCAAAGAACGTTCGTAAAGTGCGTGTCTTAAAGGCACAACCCGTTCATCGTGAGTTACAACCCGGACAGGGCGCCTTTGGATATCTTCAATCCAAGCAGATAATTGATCCACATTGGGTATAGTTGCACTTAAACCCAAAAATTGCATAGAGGAGGGCATGAAAATAAGGCTTTCCTCCCAAACACTGCCGCGCTGGGGATCATCAATATAATGAATCTCATCGAAAATAACGTAACGGACATCACTAACACGCTGGGGATCCTCCTGCAGCATATTCCTGAAAATTTCCGTGGTCATAATCAAAACCGGTGCATCGGGATTGATCACCAAATCTCCGGTTAGGATCCCCAGGGCTTCCTTTCCCAAGTGGGCTTTAAATTCTTTGAATTTCTGATTACTCAAAGCCTTAATGGGAGCGGTGTAAATAACCCGCCCGCCCTCATTAAAGATTTTTTCCAGAACATAATCCGCGATTAAGGTCTTGCCTACACCTGTGGGGGCGGCCACCAGAACGGACTGGTTTTGATTAATAAAATTGACCGCCTCCTGTTGAAACGGGTCTAAGGTAAACCCGCGGTAGGTGCGGATAATAGATTGTTGTGTCAAAAGAAACCTCCTCATCTGCTCTTGCCTAATCCTGTTTCTCTTTCGTCATGAAGTTTAAATCCGAACGCCGCTAATCCGAATTTCCGGAGTACTGCCCTAGAAGGACTTTTTTACTCATTTCGGGAAATCTCCCCCACTTCCTCCTCCCGGCCGCTTTGGAAAGCATTTTGAACTTTGGCGGTTTTTAATTGCGGATAGACTTTCAGAATTATAACGTGTATACTTAGTTAAGGACAAAGCTTTTGGGAGGTGTCAAAATGCAGGAAAGAGTAGAAGCCGTTTTAAGTAAAATACGCCCATCCATCCAAGCCGATGGCGGCGATGTTGAACTTGTGGATATCAGCGAGGACAACATCGTCACGGTAAAACTAAAAGGCGCTTGCGTTGGATGTCCAATGGCAGAATTGACATTGAAGGCTGGTATAGAAAGAATTATGAAGCACGAAATTCCCGAGATTGTGGCAGTGGAAGCAGCCCACTAGGGTTAAAAAGAGGAGCAGTCCCTGTTCCTCTTTTTTTAATCTTTACGGAGAGGATGGAATCAATGCCGCCGTTAGAATTTCTCAGCAAAGGAATATATGAGGCGGGGTTTGATGCTTTTGCCGTAATGCCCGCGGCCCCCTTGGAATATATGCGCGCAATTTTAAGGCAAGCCCAGCGGGAAAACCGTTACCCCGATTTTACCGATCCCGACATTAATAAACGCACGGAACCGCGGGCCCTTTTAAACAGCGCTCTTTCCGTTATTTCCCTGGCAGTTGCTTATCGCACTGTGGAACCGGGCCCCACTCCTCCTCTGCACGGATCCGTTTCCCGTTCGGCCTGGGGAATTGACTACCATCGAATTTTAAATCGGCGCCTCGATCATTTAATTGTCTTTCTCCAAAAACATTTTCAGGTCACAGAATGGGCCAAGGCAGTTGACACCAGTTTCCTCGTAGATCGGGCCCTGGCTGTCCAAGCGGGGCTGGGCTATCCCGGGGCAAACTGTGCCGTGTATGTGCCTCCCTACGGCTCCTGGGTTTTCCTGGGGGCGCTTTTGGTGAACGTAGAACTTCCCCGCACAGAAAAGAAAACCGAAAATAATTGGTTACAGCCCATTCACTGTGAGGGCTGTGTCCGAGCCTGCCCCACCGGTGCACTTTATGCCCCGGGGAAAATACGGCCTCGGCGCTGCATTTCCTATCTGACCCAAATGTCCGGGGAAATACCCTTGGAATTCAGGGAAAAGATTGGTACAAAATTGTGGGGCTGTGATATCTGCCAAGAGGCAAGCCCTGTAAATAAAAGGGCCCAGCTAAGCCGTCATAAGGAATTTCTGCCCCTCTCAGGCACCTCCCTGCCGTTACTTCCTCTTTTAAAAATGACCAACCGTCAGTTTAAAAAGGAATACGGTCTTACCAGCATGGCCTGGCGGGGTAAAAACATTCTTCAGCGCAACGCCTGCATAGTTTTGGGAAACCAAGGAAACCCCGAGGCGATCCCCGCCTTAAAACAAACTGTTGAGAACCATCCCAGCCCCGTTGTGCGGGAAGCGGCTGCCTGGGCCCTGGAAAGGATCATACTTTAGCCCCCGCCTCGTTTTGCGCCCTCTGCAAAGCCTTTCGGAGCCGATGCTGATAACTGTGCCCCAGATCACTGCCGCCCGCCAAAGCTTCTTTTAGATAAGGGACCGCTTCCAAATCTCCGGAGCGGGCAATAGACAAGGCGATCTGCGCCTTAGTTTCATCCTGGTGCGGATAATGCTCAAAAATTTCCTTAAGTAGGCTCCACCGCCGTTTTCCCGTAACTTCCCGGGCTAAGAAGTCTGCAAGTTCTGCCAAAAAAGGGGAACTCCGGTTACTGCGGGCATAGCGGCGCGCCGCAGGGAGGGCTTTGCTGCCAAATCCCCTTAAGAGCGCCCAAAATCCCGAATAAAGGGGTTCTTCTGTCTCCCAGCCCGCTAAAAATTCCAAGATAACATCACTAATTTCGTAAAGCTTCCAAAGATCAGAGTAAACCAAAATTGTAAGCAGATAACTCTCCTTAATTTCGGCGTTAACCAGGCCGGCCTCTAAAACAGCAGTGATCATGGTAATCGCGTCTTGATCGGGCTCCTCCTTTAGGTATTTCTGATCCTGAAACAAGTTTTCCAAAAACTCGTCAACATCATCACTGCTTAAAGCAGGGTTTAAATCGGTATAACCAGAACCGCCTTCCCTGAAATTTCGAAAGGCGCCTAAATCCAAGACTACGTTGCCGCCGATTTTCTTGCGCTTTTGCCTCTCAGTGGTAATGTCCCCCAAAGGAAAGGTAAAATAAGGGGTTACCCGCAGGTTGTTGGTTAAGGTCTGCAGGCCAAGTAAGATCAGGCGGAGGTAATGATGGCTGATTTCCAACCATAAAGGCCTCAGTTTGGCACCGCGCAGCATGGCAGCCCCAACCTGCCCCAAAATCTTTTTTAATTCAGGATGGCCGGTGCTTTTGTTGCTGTAAATTGACTGCTGTGCTTTTCTTAGCAGCTGATCAAGATTGTAATTGCCGTTATTTGTATCGGCAGAATATTGGCGGACCATTTCCAGATAAACAGGCAGGCGCAAACTGGTCTGATAACCTTTTTCTTCGCTATAGCGATCAGCTAAATATTGGATATCCAAAGGCAGCTGATACCTATTTAGCTCCGCCCTAAGTTCATCAAGCCGCCGGCTTATTTCCCTCCCCGTTGCTTCTAATTCTCCCGGGCCTTCCAGTGCGGCGCTGAAAAGTGCCGCTGCTATCAGCAGTTCCAAAGAAGCGGTATATGCCGCCAACACCAAATCCCGTTCGTAGAAAAACATACTTTCCTTAATTTCTAAACAGGAGGCCACAAAACCATCAATAGTGGTAATTTCCTTGATTTCCTGCCTTAATTCTTTGTAATCTACAGGCATAAACTCACCTACTTGTTTTGTTTTTAATAGCCTCCCGGGCTAAAAAATCACAGCGATTATTATACTTATTATCACTATGGCCCTTGACTTTAATCCATCGGATCTTGTGCTTTTTGTCCAGAGCAATCAGCCTCTGCCAAAGATCCTTATTGCTGACCGGCTCCTTTTTCGAATTGATCCAGCCGTTTTGCTGCCAATTTTCCACCCAGCCCCGCCGGAAAGCGTTAATTAAATAGGCACTGTCCGAAAATAGGCTGACTTGACAGGGACGAGTCAGTTCTTTAAGGCCTTTTATGGCGGCCAATAATTCCATTCTCTGATTGGTGGTAGCTGCTGAAAACCCGGATATTTCTTTTTGATGGGGACCGTAAATCAGGACCGCCGCCCATCCGCCGGGGCCCGGATTACCGCTGCAGGCTCCATCGGTATAGATTTTTACTTTAGTTTCCATGCCTAAACCCTTCCCCTTATAAGATTGGCAGAGCTGCTTTAATGTGATATTGTATTCATGATATCATACTATAAGTTTTCTGACACTGGAGATGGTATTATGAAAGAAAACTTAGAACAAATTACTTCCGGTGCCGACTATGCTGGGCAGACCTGCCCTTTTTGCGGGAAAACAATTAATCCCGAGGATCAGGTTGTTTGCTGTCCCCGCTGCCGCAGCGTCCATCATGTGGATTGCTGGAAGGCAAAAGGCGGTTGCGGCAAAGCCGGCTGCCCCCAATTGGCAGCAACTGTTTTCGGTGAAAAACCAAAGGGGGACGGCCCCCCTCCGCCTGTTTCCAAACGATCTATTTTGGCGGGGCTGGGTATAGCAGCTGTCCTAATTTTACTCCTGATCTTTTGGCCTAAACCACCTGATCCCGCTCAGGGACGTACTAAAATCACAGTTATGGGAGAGGCTTATTTCGAGCTGAGCAGAGATATGAATAGCTTAGCGATGCAATTCAATGACAATAGTTCCGAAATCTATATCGATCTTCAGCTGCTGCCCCCGGGGGGTTTAGATCAAAAGCTGCTGGTTTTAATCGCGGCCGGGCAGGCACCGGACGTTATTGCCCTGTCGGAAGAACGTTTTGACTATTTAGCGGAACAGGAAGTCCTTTTAAGCTTGGGGGCGGATCCCCAGGGAGAAAAAATCTATGGAATCCAACACCCGGCCCACCTTTCCCAATTGACAATTTGGAAAGAGACGGAAGATCCCCAGGCCGCTTTAGAAGTACTGCACTATTTTGTCCAAAACATTACCCCTGTTGATTTAGATCAGTTAAGAGAATTGGAAACAAACCGGTCCCCGGTTATGTTTGGATTTTAAAAAATCATTATTCTGAGCATTCCAGAGATGGTTCCTGTACTTTCGGGAACCGTCTTTCCTTAAATATAGTATACAACAAAAGACCCCGGAGGGACTTTCCAGACGTCCACTCGGGGCCTTAGTTTACACGGGCTTTTATTAAAATTCCACTTGGGGAGCTTGATGCACCTCTGCTTCTACCTCGAAGAAAGACTTCGCTTTTTTGCCCAGCATCCCGGCTAAAATATTTGTGGGGAATTTTCGAATCGAAGCGTTCCAGATCTGGACCCTCTCATTAAAACGCATCCGCTCAGTAGCAATCCTATTTTCTGTGCCGGCCAATTCATCCTGGAGGCGGACAAAACTTGTGTCCGCTTTTAACTCGGGATAAGCCTCACTAATGGCCAACAGCCTGCTTAAAGCAGAATCCAGGCCGGCGTTGGCTTCCATTTGGGCTTCAGGAGAATTGGCACCCATCAAGCGGGACCGGGCCTCGGCTATTTCAGTAAAAACCCCCTCTTCATGGGCCGCATACCCTTTTACCGTGTTAACCAAATTGGGCACTAAATCCGCTCGGCGCTGCAGCTGGTTTTCCACTTGGGCCCAGCCGCCATCTACCGACGTTTCCAATTCGATCAGTTGATTATAACGTCCGACAACTGATCCTCCCAGAATAACCAGAACAATGACAGCAATTAATAAAACTTGGGTAGATCTCTTCATCGTTTTCACACTCCTTATTTAAATTAGAAGCGCCGGCCTGCACCGCCTCCGCCGCTGCGTCCTCCCCCGAACCCGCCGGATATACCGCCTCCGCCAATGCGTCCCGTTGAGCGGGGAATAATAATGGGGCCCCGCCCGCCTCCTCCGCCTGTTGAACCGCCTGGCGGATAACGGCGGGTTCTTCTTAATAAAACAGCAATGATTACAAAAATTACAAAAGCCGTCAGCCAGCCTTCAGATTCGGGTTTTTCTGATTTTAGCTCAAACTCTTCTCCTGCCAGCACCGCGGCATAAGCCCGCGAAAGATTGGCCAAACCTTCCCCATACTGCTTGTTAGTAAAATAGGGCAATCCTTCCTGATCGATAATGGCCCCGATTTTTCCATCCGGCAGGGCTCCTTCCAAGCCGTAGCCCGGCTCTACTTCAATAGCACCCTCTTTTACGGCGAGTAAAATTACCAACCCGCTGTCTTCCTGCCCGCCGACACCCCAGGTATTAAAAAGGCCTGTAATATATTCTTTCGGGTCTAGGGGAGAAGTGCTGTCGATAGTTACCACCGCTAGTTCAATACCTTGTTCTTTTCGCAATTTTTCAGCTACCAGCTGAATTTCGGCGGCACTGCGCTGGTCCATTACCTGGGCAAAATCGTTAACAAACCCCAAAGCAGAAGGATATTTTACCGGAGCGGCCCAGGCTCCCAAAGAAAAAACTAGAACTAGTAATAAAGCAGCTGCCAAAAACGCCCGCCGATTGTAATTGAACACAGCCTCACCTCCCATCAATCATGCTTTTTCATTATATCATAAAAAGAACCTTCGATGGAACTTCCGGGCTCATTTTTCTTTCACAGGCAGGGCTTGGTAAACGGGCACCCCCTCCTCCCAATCAAACTCGTTAGCCGTTAACTCCTGAACGGCGCGCCGAAGCCGTTTTTTCCCTTGGGACGGAACCTGGAGCGAAAAGGTAACTCTTTCTAAATAGCTCGTCTCAACAAGGGCAACATCTTGGTTTAAAATTTCGTTTTGGACCTTACCGGCGTGAACATAATCAACGGTTAAGGCAACCTCTAAAGCGGGGACCATCCGCACCAGCCCCGCTTTTAATAAAACTCCTTTTGCCGCACCGCCGTAGGCCCTGATTAATCCTCCCCGCCCTAAAAGAGTCCCTCCGAAATAGCGGGTAACTACTAAAGCGGCATTGACCACGCGGTAGGCTTTTAACACTTCCAAAACAGGAAGCCCCGCGGTTCCCCCAGGCTCGTTGTCATCACTGTATTTTTGCAGCCTGGTTTTAATACCCACAATATAGGCGGGGACATTGTGAGTCGCGTCCCAGTGGCTTTTACGTATTTTCTCGATAAAATCCTCTGCCTCGCCTTCGTTTTGAACAGGCTTGATTCTTGCTAAAAATTTCGATTTCCTCTCCATAAGAGTATACTCCGCTTCCTTAGCCACCGTCCTATATTCCTGCAGCAATGCAACCACCTCGCCCCAATTTTCCACATTAGCTTTGCTTCTTCCTCCTACTTTTGATATTCTAGTCCGGAGGAGGATTACTATGACTATAATCAAACAATTGGCCCAAGAGCTGAAAATAAGGCCTGCACAGGCAGAACAAACCGTAGGGCTGCTGGATGCGGGCAACACCATCCCTTTTATTGCCCGCTACCGCAAAGAGGCCACGGGGGAGCTGGACGAAACTGTAATCCGCTCCCTAGCTGAGCGCCTTGCCTACCTGCGCAAGTTAGAAGAGCGGCGCAGGGAGATAAGGCGCTTGCTTACAGCCCAAAAAAATCTAAACCCCGAAATTTCCCAAGCTATTTCCCAAGCCGGGACACAGCAGGAATTAGAAGATCTTTACCGGCCTTTCCGCCCTAAACGCAGAACGAGGGCTTCCCGCGCTAGGGAAAAAGGCTTGGAACCCCTGGCTTTGAAGTTATTAGAACAAGGCGGGGAAAGGCCCAGCGTACTTAGTGGGGCGTTTTTATCCGGCCAAGTCACTTCTAAAGAGGAAGCCCTGCAGGGAGCAGAAGATATCCTCGCCGAAAAATTTTCCGATGATCCGGAGCTGCGGGCCTTAATTCGTAAATTCAGCTTAAAAACGGGATTGTTGGTATCCTCTAAAGGCGGGCCGGAAAAGATCCCCGGAGAAGAAAACTTCGCCATGTATTTCGATTATCTGGAAGATCTAAGCAAAATCCCTCCCCACCGGATCCTCGCCCTCAATCGGGGAGAACGGCTTAAGGTGCTGAGAATCAATATCAAGCTGGACTTAGAACAAATCTATCGCCTTTTAGAAGGCAGAATCCTCACAAATCCAAATTCACCGGCCGCAGCCCACATTCGAGCAGCTATTAAGGACGGCTACCGCCGTTTAATGGGCCCCAGTTTAGAGCGGGAGATAAGGAACAGCCTTACAGAAAAGAGTGAAAAACACGCCATTCAAATCTTTGCTGAAAATTTGCGCAATTTGCTTTTACAAAGCCCGATCCGGGGCAGAAAGATCCTGGGGATCGACCCCGCCTACCGCACCGGCTGCAAAGTTGCAGTCCTCGATGAATTTGGCGAAGTATTGGAGCACACCGCGATTTTTCCCCACAAACCCCAAAAACGCTGGGATCTAGCCCTGCGGACATTGGAAGTTTTAGTGGAAAAGCACAAAGTGACCTTGTTAACTATTGGCAACGGCACCGCCAGCCGGGAAACGGAACAATTGGCCGCAGAACTGATTAAAAAGCGCGGGGGCGATCTCCGTTACCTAGTAGTGAGCGAGGCGGGCGCCTCTGTTTATTCCGCTTCTGATTTGGCCAAAAAAGAATTCCCAAATTTGGATGTCTCCATCAGGGGAGCCATTTCCATCGCCCGCCGAGTTCAAGATCCCCTTGCTGAACTGGTGAAAATAGATCCTAAATCTATCGGCGTGGGTCAATATCAGCACGATGTTAATCAAAAGGAATTAGCCGCTACCCTGGGCAGTGTAGTGGAAAGCTGTGTCAACCACGCGGGGGTGGAATTAAATACAGCTTCCGCGCCTTTGCTGCGCTGCGTTTCCGGGTTATCAGAGAGGTTGGCCCAGGAAATCGTTGATCGGCGGGCACTTCAGGGCCCTTTTAAAAAGCGCACCCAACTGCAGGAAATTAAAGGGCTGGGCCCTAAAACTTTTCAACAGGCTGCTGGTTTTTTGCGGATCGGCGGCGGCGCGGAGCCCCTGGACAACACCGGAGTCCATCCAGAATCGTATCCGTTAGCGGAACAAATTTTAGAGCGCATTGGCTTTACCGCGGCGGATCTTCAAGATCCGGAAACTTTGAAAAGGATCCAAAAGCGGCTAACAGCCCAGGATCCAAAGGCGCTATCCCGGGAATTGGAAGCGGGAGAACCAACAATTCGGGATATCCTGGCCTCCCTAAGCCAGCCGGGCCGAGATCCCCGCGATGAATTACCCGCACCGCTCTTCCGGGAAGACGTTTTAAAAATTGCAGATCTAAAACCGGGTATGGTTTTACAAGGAACTGTTCAAAATGTTGTCGATTTTGGTGCGTTTGTCGATCTGGGAGTGCAGAAGGCCGGCCTAGTGCACGTTTCAGAATTAAGCGAACATTATGTACGCCATCCCACCGATTTGGTCCAGGTAGGCGATGCAGTCACTGTACGAGTTTTGTCAGTTAATCCGGAACAGGAAAGAATCAGCTTAACAATGAAAAACCCGGCCCAAACAGAACATTAGGCCGGCCGCTTTTTTAAATCTTTAGGCCCGCCCATCCTGGCGGGTGTAATTTTTGCGGATACCATCCAAAATTGCCGCGTAGCGGAAACTCTTATGGTAGACTATGTTTATTTCCCGGACGATATGGAAATCCTTTACGGGCACTACAGCTAGTTTACCCCTTTCCAGATCCCTTTCCACAGCACTGTAGGCAATAATGGTCACTCCCAGATTGGACGCCACCAACTCTTTAATGGTCTTAATGTTGTTGGTCTCGATCACAATATTAAAATCATTGATGTTTTTGGAAAGGCTGAGAAGGTGGTTTTCAAACAGGGAACGAGTCCCGGCGTTGGAGGGGCGCAGGATAAATTTTTCTTGTTTCAATTCCTGCAGGCTGACGCTGGCCCGTTGAGCCAGCTTGTTTTTGGGAGATACGACCAGGCATAAGTAATCAGTATCCAGGGGAATTGAAATGTATTCCTCTTTAGGCATTTTCCCCTCTACGATTGCCCAATCCAGCTCATAAGAGGAGAGCATGTTGTAGATGTTCCGCACAGTATCGGTAAAGATGTTCACATGGACGTTGGGATTACTGTTACAATAGTTTACAAAAATTTGAGGCACTAAGTGTTCCGCCAAAGTAGTGGTTATACCTACGTTAAACCTCCGCACATCCCTCTCTCTGTCCGCTAAATCCTGCCTAGCTGCTTCTTCCAAATTAAGGATGCGCCGAGCGTAATTTAAAAGAATTTCCCCTTCGGGGGTGGGAGTTAATTGACGCTTGCCCCTATAAAAAATATTGATTCCGTACTGCTTCTCCAAAGTTTTAATATGATAGCTAACTGCTGGTTGAGTGAGGGACAAAATACGGCCCGTCTGTGTAAAATTGCCTACACTAGCCACTGTCAGCAGTGTCCTTATTTTCGGATCGATCATTTCACAACCTCCTTGAAGGATAAATATCTTTTATCGATCTCTAAAAAACTATAATTTGATTTTATCACAAACTTTGTATAGACTCAAGTTAGAGGTGCAATATAGCTGGGGTACCAGTTTTCGCCACACACCAAATTCACTAGAAAGGAGATTCAAGACCGTGACCTTACAAAGTTTTAATATCGGTTCAAACACCGCGGTAATTTTTAGTGTTACTGTTATTATTTTTACCGCCTTTTTAATTACAAGAGTTACAAAAAAACTAAACCTTCCCAATGTAACCGGGTATATTCTAGCCGGAGTCCTAATTGGCCCTCATGTTTTTAATTTGATCCCCGGTGAAATAACCGAAGGTATGGAATTTATATCAGATCTAGCCCCGGCTTTCATTGCCTTCGGCGTTGGCGGATACTTAAGACTTTCAATTTTACGGAAGAACAGCATCCCGGTTTTAATCATGACTTTCACCGAATCGCTCTTAACGGCTCTGATCCTGACTCTTTCAATGTATTACGGGTTTAAAACCCCACTTTCTTTGGCCCTATTATTGGGGACGATCGGTGCCGCCACTTCCCCCGCCTCAACCATTATGACGATCAGGCAGTATAAGGCTAAAGGCAATTTTGTGAACATCATCCTCCAGGTTTTGGCGTTGAATAATGTGATTGTTTTACTGATTTTTAGTATCTCAGCAGCTATTGTTCAGGCCATGACGGCCAATAGCGATTTAGGCCTGCTCGTCTTCGTAACGCCTTTACTTATCAATTTCGCCGCTATTTTACTGGGAATTGGCTTCGGGTTTATTTTAAACCGGATCATTAGCGAAAAACGTTCCGAGGAGAACAGACTCTTGGTTACAATTGCTACCTTAGCATTGTTAGTGGGCTTTTGTACTGCTTTTGATATTTCCCCGCTCTTGGGGGCCATGGCTTTCGGAATCACTTACATCAATATCAGCAATAACGAACGGGTTTTCGATCAAATCCACGAATATAGCCCTGTTATCCTTACTCTGTTTTTTGTCCTTTCCGGTATGCGTCTTAGCATTTCCGCCTTGACTGCTGCAGGGCTGATCGGTGTAACCTATTTCCTAATCCGCCTCTTGGCAAAATACTTAGCCGCTTACTTGGGGGCCGCCTTAAGCAAGTCCGCCCCGGAGGTAAAAAAATATCTGGGCTTTGTCTTAATCCCTCAATTAAGTGTCTCTATGGGGTTGGCGGTTATTGCCCACCGGATCCTTCCAACGGATTTAGGCTCCCTGCTTTCTACCATTATTTTGTCCACAGGATTTCTCAGTGAAATCATCGGCCCCGCAGCCAGTAAACTAGCCTTGCACTTATCGGGGGCCATACCTTCGCCGCAAGAGGAACGGGAAAAAACGGCCGAAAAAGAGGTGGCTTCCTCCAAAAACTTTTCCGAGGCTACCAATTAAATCCAGGGCAATTAGAAAAGGCTGGTAACCCAGCCTTTTAATTTTGCCTTAAAGCCTCTCTGGGCGAAATTTTCCCTCCTTGGAGGGCCGGATATAGGCCAAATAATTGGCTCACGGTCACGGCGAGGAGAAATGCCAAAAAGGCCGCCAAAGGGTGCAGGCCCCCCAAACCCTCTATTCTGGGGAAAACCATTTCCTGGACCAAGATTGTAAGCAGGGGTTTTGCTGTGACTGCAGCGGCCCCCAATCCGAGGAGAACCCCAAGGAGGGAAAGGACAAGCGATTCGTTGAGGATCTGGAAAATGATTGTAAGCTTCGAAGCCCCTAAAGCCCGGCGTAAACCGATTTCTTTAGTCCTTTCCACCACGCTTACTAACATTATGCTTAGAATACCTAGGGAACTGATGATAATGGCTACAAAAGCGAAGGCACCTAAAAATATGGTCATAGTCTGAATTTGGCGGCTGAAGTAGTCGTAATCACGAAAATATTCACCCCTGATTTCCCTTCCGCCTAAAATTCGATCAGCCAAAATCATCCTAGCGTCCTCCACAGCAGCAAAGACCCTTCCGGGGACGGCTTTAAGCACAATTTCGTGATAAAACCGTTCCGACTCCGGAAGAAAACCGGGAGCACCGTAGTGCAATGGGAAGATAATATAGCTTTCGGGAAGGAAAAGTTGCAAAACAGGCGAGAGAGGCTTATAAACCCCAACGATCTCATATTCTAGGGTTTCTCCCCCAAAACTGCCTAAATTGATTTTCTGTCCCAGAGGGGATCGATCGGGAAAAAGCTGCCCGCTAATGACTTCGGAAACGACCGCTACATTATTCCGGTGCTTTTGATCAGCTTGAGTAAAAAAATGCCCTTCCGCCATCTCCAAGCCCATGGCCTGCCCGTATTCCCAACTAGCGCTGGCGGCCATCCCAACGCGGTAAGCCAAATCACCAACTAGAAGATCACGGCGCCAATGGGGCTCATAAATAAAGGCAGCCTCAATGTTTTCACTTTCCCCGAGCCGTTCTAAATCATCCCCGTGCAGGTTGCTGACCGTACTGATTATCAATTCATCGCCTTGTTCTAAGGACTGGGAGATACTGATCTTTACCAAACTTTCCCCGAAGGCCTCCTGCTGGGAGACGAATTTTTCCCTGCCCTGCAAGTTCAAAGATAGAATCAAAGCTACAATCCAGACACCCAAGGCTAATTGAAGAATGGTCAATAAAGAGCGCAAAGGGCGCTTTTTCATAATTCGAAATGTAAACTCAAAGATTTCCAGCATAAAACCCACCCCCCTTTTAATCCGATCTTAAGGCATCCCCGGGATTAATTCGGGAGCCTAAATAGGCTGGGTAAACCCCAAAAAACAAACTTACCGCCAAACCGATGGAAACACCCAAAAGGAGGCGGACGCCGGACATTGTTTCAGTTAAAACCGTACCTAGGGTTTTTCCCAGTAAAGCACCAAACCCAAAAGAAACCAGAACACCTAAAAGAGAACCAATAATTCCCAGGGCCAAGGCTTCCAAAACAAACTGGCCAAAGACCATCCGGCGGGAACTCCCCAGCGCTAGGGATAAGCCAATGAATTTAGTCCTTTTTAAAACCCGGGCCAACATTAAATTAAGAATATTAATAACCGCAATGACCAAGCCCAAGGAAGCAAAGGCACCAATTAACAAGGCATATTGTTGGATTGAGCGCTGCATTTCCCTATACTCTTGCAAGGGGCTTTGAACCACTACCTCTTCACCCCACAAAAAACGGGCCTCATCTGCAAGGCGCCGGTGGGCTTGAAGCAGATCTGCACCGGCGTCAACCCCGATAGAGACATGGTTAAACGATTGGGCCGGGCCCCGGCCCGCCCCGGGCCAGTAGGGAGAAGCAGTTAAAGGGACATACCCCATGTTTCCCCCTCTAAAGGCCGAATAACCCTGTTCTCCTTCCGGCGGGGGATCAAGTACCCCTATTACTAAATATTCCCCGTGT
>JAAYRS010000176.1 GCA_012518645.1 Bacillota bacterium | reverse complement strand
TTGGATCACCGCTACTCCTGTCCATTGCCGGATCAGCTGAGCGCAGCACATTAGCCTGCCCGCGGCGGTAACCGGCAATGCCCCAGCCATCAACATTCCTCATTCCCCGGACAGCAAACTGGGTTAAAGCATTATCTGCAAAATAATCTTGGTGACTGGTGAGAAGAAACAGATCGCATTCATGCTGTGATCCTTCAGTCATTTAAGCCCCCCCAGATTTTATTTTTTAGCCCTGTCTTGAACCCGGAAACAGGCATGTGCATTACCTATATCCTTTTTATTCTAGAGCGTGACGTCAAATTAAACTTGTCTTTTTAATATATTTTAATTTCCGGAACCAATCCTTTTGTTATTTAGAAAGCAATTGCTTCAAAAACTGCTTGACATAACCCCTTTTTAATTGATGATGACAGTATTGGTTGGTATAGCTGCGTAAACAATGATAACAGCTGGTATCTCCTTGTTCGCCTCCGCATTCGCATTGGGTGATCATTTCCTGCGCTTTATAAAGGGCCGCTATAAAATTGTCTTTTTCCGCTATCCTTTTAACATGGCCGGCACCACCGGGCACATCGTCAAATAGAACCAAAGCTGGGCTAAAGGGATTGCCAGCATAGGGATACAGCGTAGCATCGATATCCTGCCGATCAATATCCAATGCCAAGCATGCTCCCTCCAGCAATCCGTATAACAATGACAGCCAAAAACCTTCCCTTTCGTCTGTATAATCTGTGATCCTGATTTGAAGAACATCGGTAGCGAATTCGTAACCCAGCGAATATCGATCATAACGGCCCCGGCAGGGTTTGCCCCAAGGGGTGTGATGGCTAGTGATCTCATCTCCATCAAAAATTTCGGCATAGCCGCATGACCGGCACACTTTAAAACCCCTGATCCCAGCGTTATTAATCACCGCCAGTTTTCCATAGCCGCCAGCTTGGAGCTTCAAGGTTGAATTCAAAGCTATAGCTAGTTCTTTTTCTACATTCCCCTCGCGGGCAAAGTACTTTCTTGTGGAGTAAGTTTTTTCCGGCTTGGACATCCTGGGTTTTTCGGGCTTCCCAGCAATAAAGCCAAACTCGGGGGTAATAAAGACACCCTGTTGGCGGCCTACGTTTTTACCGCAACGGCATATACTTAAGTCCAAATTTTTATCTGCTAGCTCCCTACGATACAGCCCGCAGTGCCTACAGATAGCATAACTATATTTTAACGGCTCTCGATCGGGCAGCTTTTTTATATATCGACTGATCCACAGTTTCCCACCAGCAACAACTTGGCTACCGGGGGCGTACTCTGACAGAGCAATTTTTAAATCACGATCTAATTCCAATCCTTTGGCTTCCTCACCATGATGATAGATCTGCAGCTCCACTACGTCGACGGGAAAACCGTATTTTGGTATCACGTTCCGTTGTGAAAAAAAGTCCAGAAGATAACGATCCTCTATGGTGTTGATCGTTCGCTGAATCGCCCAGGCTCGCGTATAATTGCCACTTTCGCTATGGGCTTTTTCAATATCCTTTAAATTTTTAAGGTCATCTATCAGCCGTATTTCCGCCTCTGTTAACACGCCATAATTTTTGTCCAAAAGATCAGCAACCCACACCCAACCCTCCACACCCAACTTAGGCCACAGCCCTTTAGGCACAATTCGTTTCAGGCTTCTCTCCAACTCGGGTGGCTCATTGCTCAGAAATTCACGCAAAACAGCAGTGGCAGTTTTCCCAGGATAGGGGAAAAAACGCTTTACCTTTTTAAAGTACTTGGGATACTTTGTCCAAAACATAGCCAAAGCTACAGCGTACATATGCCGTTTGACGATCTTGTCATTGGTGATCTCAATGTACGGGGGCTTTATCTCCCCCTTAATAATTTGCAGCGGATCCATGTAGTGAGCAAAATCATGAGAGCGACGCTGTGCAAAGGTAAGCACGAAAGCCGCTGAGTTTGTTCTCCGGCCAGCTCGGCCGGCCCTCTGGATGTAATTAGCTGCGGTGGGAGGAACGTTGCGCATAAATACAGTCTCTAGCTCACCAACGTCTACACCCAATTCGAAGGTTGTAGAACAACTTAAAATATTAACTTCTCCTTCGGTAAATAATTTTTGAATTTCGGCTGCCCTGGCAGTAGTCAGTTGAGCAGTATGTTCATGAGCAACCATGGTTAGGGGTAGGGCGCTCGTATACAGTTTACGGTAGTGATTACTGGACAGATATTTAATCGGATCGCATTCATCCAGTTGTCCTTCACAGCAAAATGCGGGACAAATATTGCGGATGTTATGAAGGGTTAGACGCTTACATTTTGAACATCGGTACCATTTGACCCGGGGATCGATTATTGCAGGGCGCAACTCCCAGCAATCTGGGCGTAGACCAAATACCACCCCGTTTTTACCATCCGCGAAAGAATAAAAATGATCCTTCCAGGCTGCAGCGCTATCCCCTCCATCAATAAGCCTGTTCCAGATGCCTTTTAGCAAACTATGGGCTTGCTCTCGGGTAGCGCCGTCTCCTCCGCCTGATGGTATCCTGAGAAGATAGTCTAGACGGGTATTAACGCCCTTCTTCTGAACCGGCAGCCAACTTAACACTCGCCCTTGAACAGGTGCCTCCTGAGAAAAATAGTATTCCCTGTTCCTTGGTGAAAAGAAGGTGTCAGTAGGCTCTACATTATCCGGGTATATTATTGCACCGCTGCGTCTAATCGTGTCCAACAGTGCATACATTAATGTTTCAGCTTCCTGCTGAGTAAAATTCCAGGGGAGCCTGCATAATGCTGGAGGTGGTACCCACCCAGCTGGCAAAACGGGAACAAACCCAAGCAACCCCTGTCCCTCAAGACCTATTGTTCTGTCATTAGCCATGAGCTCGGAAAGAACCCATTTCCAAGCTTCATCTTCTATAGACTGGCTGCTTAATTTTGGATAGAGATTTCGGTCTGCAACTAATCGTTTTATATATTTGACCAGATCGCGTAATCGCCACCGATTAGCAATGACTTTTTCCTTATATTTCTCCAAGGTGTTAACGATCAGCCGCCGTCGTAAAATCTGATTATACGAGCTTTCCAAATAGGTAGCAAAGAAGGCAGCATCCTGGCGGCTGTCTGAAAAAATCAACAACCGTCTCCTATTTTTAGATGATCGCGCAACCCTGGGAGCTACCCAATCATCTTCGGCTACATCGACACCTTCAAACCCGCCATCCATTACTGGCATCTGCTGATAAATGGCGGTACCCAAAACGCTAGTTACAGCTTCTGCACCTAACACAAACCGCCTGACAACAGAACCAATGGAGATCACACTGCCGCAAGCGGGACATTTATGAACATTGCCTTCCTTAGATTTTACCAATACCACCGGTATTAAAAATTGTTCTCCGCAGTTACAAGGCAAATCGGCGTATTTTTCAGGATTATTTGCTCCGCAGCGCGCACACAACCTATACCTTTCTCCAGCAGGATATTCCACCACTCCAGCAGTGGTTTCGTCTTCATTATCAGGCAATAGCTCGCGATCCCCTAGTACTAGGAAGTATTTCAGCTTGTTTGGATCTTCGTAAAATCGGTTGCCAGGTTGTTTGAGCATATTTTGCTCGTTTATCTCGCCAACCAGATACAGCGAGCTACATTGCCTGCAAACTGCGGTCTCAAAGACTGCATAGGTTTCTCCATTAACTTCGATCTTTTCTCTTCTTTCTAAGAATAGTTCTTTTGTCGGCAATAGAGTGCAGTAGCAGCCCTCTAGAGCACGGATAAATAGGTGATATCTTGCCGGTAGCAAGGGTTGATCATTTTCAGCCAGCCTCGCCCTATTAGCAACGTTTACAAGAGACACCAAGTGATGTACGCTGTTTCTATCAAACAATTCACAGGCAGCGTCCTGAAGATAACAGGGTTTCTCATCCAACATTTTTTGCAAATGTATAACCCTGTCATCGCCAGATAGTACAAGATGCAGAAAACGAGGCCAATAACCGGAGCAAGCCTTTTCAGCATGCTGTAGAATACTGGGGGGAATACCCTGGCCGAGACCAGCGCTAACCAGATCGCTAATGTTAGTTTCACCACTCTGGATCAGTGCTTCCCACTTAGAGTACAGTTCTTCTTTGGGATTGCCCCAACTGCTTTCGGCAACAGCAAGATTCTTTTTACTACTGCTTACCACATCCTGCCTGCTCTCGTCTTGGTCATCCCATTCAAAAAGTTCACCAAACAAACCTGATCCAAACTGAGCTACACGATCAAAGTCCTTTTTATTACCACCAAGAGTTGCACTGGTTCCGATACACTGCAGCGCCCCAGGTTTGCTTTTAACCACTCTATCCTTCAAACGCCTGAGCAGCATGGCCATTTCAATGCCCTTTGCTCCCGAGTAAGTATGGGCCTCGTCTATGACAAGAAAGCGCCATTCTCGCGCATGTTTACCATCAAAAAAAACATTGTCATCCGGGCGTAACAGCAGGTATTCTAGCATAGCGTAATTGCTCAATAAGATATGCGGGGGGGCTTGCTGCATCTTTTCTCGAGATAGAAGCTCATTAGGTAAAATTTCTTCCTTATGATTTATTTTTTTGAACTTCTCCTCCGCTCGGTTCTCGTAGTGCTCTGTTTCACCCGTATAGCTTCCAAAAGTGATCTCTGGATAGTTCCGGAGCAATTTGCGCAATCTTTTTAACTGATCATTGGCCAGAGCATTCATGGGATAAAGCAGTAAGGCCCGGACGCCGGGGTCCAGCCTGCCTTTTTCTTTCTGCCTAAACAGATAATTTAAAATGGGTAGTAAAAATGTCTCAGTTTTACCCGAACCAGTGCCCGTAGACACAATGATATTCCGGTTATCTTGAATGAGCTTTCGGATAGCTATTTCTTGGTGAATGTACAGCGGCCGACCCAAAGGAAGTTCGTTTGCCCGTAGCTTGGTAAATTCCGGAGACAACAGATCTTCTTTTATCAAATCCAATAAAGAACTGCCTATTTCAAAAGGGGGCGTCGCTTCTAGAATTGGGCCTTTAGAGAAACGACCAGATTTCTTTAATTCTTTGACAAGCTTTTGATGAAGCTCATGATCGTTTAAAGCAAAAGTCGTCCCCAAGTAATCTAGATATTTTTCTTCAATAGCGTCTGTTGCCTTCAAAGGATCCAAGCTCATCGGTTATTCCTCCACCTTTATCTTGATGGTGTCTGGCGCTAGAACTGCATTGCCGCACTCCTTATGGGCTACCTCCCAAAACATCACTTTGCATTTACGGCAGTAGGTAGCACCATCGCCATCCTTATCTATCAAAAAAGGCATCTTGCAATCACTTATATAGAAGCTGACGGGGTTATAGGCCATAGCGACAGTAGACTTATCCTCGGCCAGCGAATACAAGTTGCCCACCAAACGAACTTCACCCTCAAACACAGGGTTGAGTTCTGTAACCTCTATCCAGTAATATGTATCCAGTTCGGCTCCTTCTTCATCGTGGTAAAGTGCAGTAATCTTTAACCGTTTACCCAGGTAGTTATTCAGGTGCTCTTCTTTTGTACCGATATCTACATCAGTACAGTTTTCAGCATCCTGCTCTGGCATTAACGGATTGGTGCTGCTCCACGGATCAACAATATCTAGCTGTAAACGGTAATGCCCCGGGGGAATTAGCTCTATTGGTGCTTTAATATGCAGGCTGTTAATACCATCGGGGATTTCCCTTACTACGCAGTCAACCCCGGGCATATTCAAAGGCCAAAGGCGGATCACCCTGCTTGATGCTTGGCCATAGTCCTCCCATTCTATTACAAGATGACGGCCCTTTTCTTGCAAACTTTGAATCAGTTTTATTTTGGCAGCCTGCCAACGAGTCCGCACCCGCAGTAGGATAAAGGGTGGGATATCCGGATTGCCACAGCTAAAAGTTATTTCTTGAAGAGCTTCATCGCTATCACGCATAGTATCGCTAAAACGACGCAAATTAAACGTGGCTATACCCTGACGAACTGTGCTGTTAAGGACCTGTTTATCTCCTTCGATAGATAAATCAATAAAAGCCCCAATATTTGCCGGAACTGCTATCTCTATTTCACCAAGATCTTCGTGCCACAGCTCCCTAGTTTCAGTCTTCCATTCTTTACCTTCCTGCCGCCAGCGAATTGCCGGAACTTCAACATTTATTTCAAATGCTTGTTTTTGTAAAAAGTGATAAATCAGACGGCCTTTTATATTGTTTTGGCTTGTGTCAAATGCAACAACGGAGGGTGAAAGGGATTTGATTTCGCTTCTGCTGCCCTCAGGAATAAATTCAAATTCATACCCGCTGTTAAATTCCAGCCTGCCAATTTCCCCTTGGCCATCTTGTACTTTGTAAGCCTTTTGATCAAAAGAAAACCTGAGATCAGAAAAAACGGCAAACTGTTCTGACCAGACTATGTTGCTACGTTTAGTTAGCTTCATCTTATACAACTCATTTTGTTTTACAGCCAGATCAGCCAGAGATACAAGAACCAAGTTTTCCTTGTCAATTGTGGCATTAAGCTCTTCCAGAGTCCTGTAAAGGGTTGAGCTAGAGCTGTCAAGCCTTATCCCATGAAACTTGATTTCTTCAGGATGGTTTATAGTAAAAGCCAGCGTCGGCAACTGTTTCCGGTGAACCGGTGCCCCACCAGCAGTGATCCCATGCAAAAGTTCGTGAGGTATCAATGTGGGTTTTAATTGGGTCCTACGCCTGAATACACGGAGGCATCTCCCCGTTTGAACTACCACCACGTCTCTGTCTTCCGGAGCAATCAGCCAGTACTTATAACTTGACCAGTAACCCGGCAGTTGTTCTGTTATAGTACCAATGGGACTTACTTTACTATCCATGGGGGCGATAAGGTATGCTCCACCTTCGGGTAGTAAGTTGCCGCTAACTAAATCTCCCTGCAGGTTGAATAACATGCAAGGGCTATTTGGATCTACCCCCTTGATCCTCCAAGAACGTGTTTTTTCACCACAGATGAACTGCAATAGGTAAAGAGGTTTGGGGTGCTTGAGCTGTAATTCAGCAACTTCTGACCAGTAAATGTCCCCTTCTAACATCAATGGAAGATCCAGTCTTTGACTTTGCCCCGAGTTCCCTTGAATGGATAGCGTAGTGCTCACTTTATCCCTTACTGGTTGCCGCGGTAAAATCACTTTAATCTCTTTATGAACAGGATCAAACCGAACTAAGGGTTTACGCACCTGAATATCTTCCTGATCCTGCACTAATCTATCTCTTGTTCTTTCTTCTAGAACTTTCTCAAGAAGGTTTTTTCCCTTTTGCCTCCACCAGTTCTTCATGGCCCCTTTGATCCGATCTGGTAAGATAATCCTTCCAGCAGCCTTGTCTTTTCGCAGAATATCAATTAGAAGAAGAGACTGGAATATAAACTCGACAGCTCTTTCCCCACCCTGGAGTATGAAAATACGGGTGGATTCATTGAGTGTGTACAGGGGGTTTTTGTAGACTTTTAAATTTCCAAGGGCCTCTTTTTTCTTTTCCCTTATCTTTGTTAGTTGAAATTCTATTTCTCCTTTGTTCTTATAGTCCCTGGCCATTGGCAAAAATGCCATTAAAGCGCGAGGGTCCCCAGGTATTTTCCCCCGTAGCAATTTTATTTCTTTCATAATCTTTCTTTGCTCTACCAGTAGTTCTTTCCCTACCTCTATATTTCCCTTACCCAGTAACACTAGCCTGGTCTTGTACCCGCCCAATTCCTGGGTGAGCCTATCCAGTTTGCTTTTAAGAGTATCCCGATCAGAAACTAGATCCTTGGCAGTAAAAGCCACTTCTTGATACGCCGAATTTATCTCAGCCATAGATGAAATATAACTGCGATATTTGTTTAAAAGATCCTGTAATTTAGGCAGGACATGGGGTAGTGCCGACAAATGCCCCTTCCAAGGGAAGGGGTTGAGTAAACCTTCCAACTCCTGCCTTTTTTTACGAAAGCACTTGTACCTGGCTGGAGCAAGAAAACGCAAAAACCACCCTGCGATGCCGCTAAATGTACGGCAAGAAGTTTCTACTTCTTCTATCAAAACTCCGATCTTTTTTACTGGCAAAGTTAAAATAGGTTCAGTGAGATCGCAGTTCCATTTTGCAAAAATTTGATTCGCTGTTTTTTCTATCTCATTTTCCAATACCTGTAGAGCGGTTTTTTGATTTTCTATAAGTATTTCAATTCTTTTCTTCTCCTCAATCTGACCCCGCAAATGATAGTACTGCTTTTTGCATTCCGCCTGTTCTAGTTCTAGTTGAACCAGCTGATCATCCGAGTATGCAAACAGCTCTTCCATCCCCGCTTTTTTCAGAAGCTTTCCCTCAAGATCCTGCAACACCTCCAGTAAATCCTTATGCTGCCAGGCCTTGTTTATATTGAGTAACTTTTTCTCTTCTTTTTCAAGGTGCTCTACACTATTTTGATACTTTTCATATCCCGCAAAATCGTTTCGCCACGACGCAGTAAGGTGCTCTATTTCTTCTCTCTTTACCTGCAAATCTACCTTTTCTCGCTCTTTATATATTGCCAGCACTACATCTTCAAAATAGCTCTCTAAATGCCAGTTAGGCACATAGCCATGAGCAAGAATGGGGCTTATATAACGCTGTTTTCCTTGGAAATTATGTAGATCGTGTTTGTCTAAAGCCTGCAGAAATGCATCTCCTAGTTCACTTTGCCACCTGATTCGCTCCTGCGGAAGCCTCAATTTTTGATAAACTGCACCCCAGTAGTTGCCTTCCTGGTAGTAAAGCCAACCTATCCAGACCAGGAATACCGCTACCCCCAGGGAGCCGCGTAAGTCCCGGGATCTGCTTTTCAGCTCCTGGGAAATTAAGCCGGCCAGATGCTCTAACTCGCCTTCACCAGGCTCCACATCACCCAATAAACCACCGCTGACCATCCTGGCATAATGTTCGTCACATTCGCGAAGGTGGCTATGCTTCAGTAAGACAGACATGACTGATCCCCCGTGTTACCTTTTTAAAGGGGTTATCCAAAACATATGCACGTTTTATCTATCCTTAGCTGAGTGGTGCTGTTTCCATATTGTGTTATTAGGCAAATCGTTACAATTTTCTACCCCCTATATTGAATTCGTTAAGTAAAGACGTAATCCTGCAAAGTACGACATAAGGGTAACATGTCCGGAAAAGGGGAATTTACACCACGAAATGGACTTGGCCCAGTGAGATGCCTCAAAGGGATATTTTCAATTAATAGTAAGTAGCCCCCTATCCTTCAGTACCACTTTCTCCTTTTAGCTTAGAATAGGCGTCTTTAATTACACTGGCCATCAATTCTCTTCTGTGTTGGAGAAATTCACGATACTCCATTTCTTCCCACTTATCTGGAAGGGCATGCCAGTAGTACATTTTTTCTAATTCCTGACGATCCATGCGATTTTTCATCTTAGGTAAGTAAATATCCGGTGCCTGATCGGAAATAACCATATTGTCGCCCCATTCCACGAAAGCATAATTAGCAATCTGGTTGGTATCTCGAATGGAATCTATTCCAAGCTTACTTAAATAAGCCTTCGGGAATAAATGGTGTCGTTCCACTGCAGATCGATTGGCGTGAATAGAAGGATCAAGTAGATCAGAAACCTTTATATCAGAAAATAAAATCTTGGCATCCAGTAGTACTAGAGACGCTTGATAGGCAAATAAAGATGGGCTCCGCGGTGAGGAAGTAGCAAGGTCGTTCGGCAAGGAAACAGACCAAAAATCACCAGTTATAGCTATATCACAAATGTCATGAAGTGTTTTAACAAACTCACCGGCATTCCTTACATTCCTAAGTCTGGCCAAGTCAGACTCCATTGCTGACTCAGGCGAACTGGTAAAACGTCCGGTAACAGAAGTCATAAAAAACCAGCGGGATATTGCCTTGCGCAATTCAAACATCGAAACATCATATTCAGTTTTCCCAATCAGATAAAGAATATACGAAAACAACAGGTTGTTTTGAGAGCTGATCATCTTGCTGCTACGAAACCCTGCTTGGCGAATACAATTCATAAAATCATGCCAGTTTTGCAGATTAAGGACACGGCTCTGGGCATTTTTAAGCAATTCAAATTGCTGCACACGACGTTCATCGCTGAATTCTTCAGTTTCAAGATCTTTGCCCCGCAGTATGGAATAAACATATTTCAAGCGAGCACGTTTGAAAGCCACACCAACACCAACTCGCAAGAGTTGGTCAGGGTACGGTTCAATAAAGTAATTAAACGGTGAAGCTGTCCCTTTTGTAGGTTTGCGTGAATTCCGACAGAATTGCTCTAAAATTGAGCGCCCTTCATCCCAAAACACTGACATTAAGGTTAATATAAAGTCAGCCTGACTAAGTTTAGTCCCTTTACTGTTAACCCTTACAAAAACATCGGAAACTGCTTCTTCATCAACATCTGAGGATAGTTCAAGAGTGGTAAAAGGGAAACTTAGCAAGTTTTGCAGTCTAAGTATACGATCTTCAATATCTAGTTCTTCCCTTTCACTTATTTCACGGTTTGTTTTCAAATTTTCTAGGTATTTTTTTATTATACTAGTTATTTTTGCATCGCTTGCCCAAAGTATTGAGATATCGGGCAAAAATTCATTGTCTCTTTTTACAGCTGCATCAGTTACCTCAAATTTTTCCTCCAGGGGATTAAAAGCAATTCTAATATGTTCACTTCTAAAATTTTTTCTTACAACCGGTACATTTTTTATTACTGCATACAAAGATGTCAACCTTTGTTGGCCGTCAACAACCAGCAGTCGGGGCGGCAACTGTTTTTGATCTGTACCAATAGACTTTTTAGCAGTAGCTTGCCAAAATAAGAGATAGCCAACCGGATAACCTTTGTACATAGAATCGAACAGATCGCGAACTTTAGAATTTCTCCAAACAAAGGGGCGCTGAATATCAGGCAGCCCTATTTCGCCCAAACTGATATATTTTACCAATGTGCCCAAGTCATAATCCACTTTTGTGAAAACAGTTTTGCTCACTCGAAAATCCTCCTCTAAATAAATGCCTTTACGTAGCAACTGTGATTGCAATAAAAC
>JAAYRS010000175.1 GCA_012518645.1 Bacillota bacterium | reverse complement strand
TTTCGGATACCGAACACTGGTTCCGCAAAGCGGCCAGTCCTGTTTCTTGATCCCTTTTTTGGGTCTTATCTGTCGGTTTTATGAATTATTTCCCCGTCATCCTCTTGACTTAATACCACAAGTCTTTCTGAAAATCAAACAGAACCCAATTTAGCAGTCAAGGAACGATTTAGTTCAGCCTTAAATTCCACAGGTACTTGCGGCCAAACCTGTGCCGCCGCCGCCAGCACGGCCCCTAAAACCGGTTCATTATCCAAGATTAAAGGCTGGACATTAAATTTCGTTTCCCGTAAAGTCCGCACAAACTCCTCATACATTAAAGGTGATTTTGCTTTGCGGAAAACACCGCCGATACCTACAACCTTAACTTTCTCCCCCGCTTGGAACAAGCGGCGCAGAGCGGCATTGGCGGAAATGCCCAATTCCCGGCCTACCTCCAGTAAGATCCCCCTAGCAACTTGATCGTTGCTGCAGGCCAGCTCAACTACTATGGGCACCAAGTCACTTAAGCCCAAGCCCCGCCCGGCATAAACTAAATCAGCCAGATCCAAAAGATCATCCACTTGGTAATGCTCTAATAAACGGGCAGACAAAAGAGTGGGCTTTCCCCGCCCTTCGATCCCGCGCCTGGCCCGGGCCAGGGCTAATTCCCCAATATATGCTCCTCCGGCGTAATCACCGAAGATTCTGCCCATCCCTCCGATTTGTACTTTTTCCCCCTGCTTGTTCACACCAACAACGTTAGTACCGCTGCCGCAGACCACGCCTACCCCAATTCCATCCAATGTCCCGGCCCATAGGCCTAGGAGTGCATCGTTTTCAAAAGACAAAGCAACATTGGAAGGGAGCAGCGGCTTCAGAAGTTTTTCAATGGCCTTGTAATCAGCGGGGCGATCAGCTCCGGCCATGCCGAAATAGGCTGCGCATAGGGCTTCCCTATCGGCTTGGGCTTGTGCTAAAGCCAAATTAATACTCTTTTCTACTTGAGCCCGCGCTTTTTCTAGCCCCGTCATCTGGAAATTCCCCGGGCCTGCTCTGCCCAGACCCCTGACCCGGCCTGAGGCATCAGCCACTATAGATAATGTTTTACTGCCTCCTGCATCTACTCCCAAAAACAAGGTCATTGACTCCCCCCCTTTTTAAAATAACCTAAGTTTTTCTAGGTATGGTAAAAGAAGAATGATCTTCAGCCAGGTATGTCCGGGGAAAGATCTTCTTTGCCTCCGCCAGCAAAGCTGCGTATTCTCTCCGCCTGTACCTGGAACTAAAGTGGGTTAGGACAAGTTTTCCAACTCCCGCCTCTTGGGCCACCTGAGCGGCCTGAAGGGTTGTAGAGTGGTAATATTCAAAGGCTTTTTCCGCTAAAGCCGCTTCGAATGTGGCTTCGTGCACCAAGAGATCCGCCCCCTTCGCCAATTGAGCCGAAGCGGGAGAATAACGGGTATCCCCCAGAATAACCACGGAGCGGCCCGGTTGGATTGGTCCTACAAAATCCTTTCCTTCTAGGATCTCACCGCTTTCCAAGACCACAGTTTCCCCCCTTTTAAGCCGCCCGTAAAGAGGCCCGGCGGGAATTCCAAGTCTTTCCAGCTTTTCCGCCTGCAGCCGGCCGGGGCGGTGGGGTTCTTCAAGCCGATAGCCATAGCTTACTAACCCATGATCAAGCAAGCCTACTTTAATCCGCCAAGAGCCAAGTTCCAACTCCGCATCGGGCTCAATCTCAGTAATTTCCAGCGGATAGCTTAAACGCGTGAAGCTGGTCCTAAGGGTTGTCTCCAAAAACTCGGCAATTCCCGGGGGGCCGTAGAGGGCCATTTTTTGATCCTTGGCGCTAAAAGAACGGCTGGCCAAAAAACCGGGCAAACCGAAAATATGATCACCGTGGAGATGGGTAATAAATAGGCGCTTTATTTTCCGCAGCTTAAAGGGGGAGGCTAAAATTTGATGCTGAGTCCCCTCACCGCAGTCAAACAGCCAGATTTCTTTAGACTGCGGCAGTTTCAAAGCTAGGGAAGACACATTGCGTTCCAGTGAAGGCCTGCCCGCCCCTGTACCGAAGAAATAGAGCTGCATTATTAATTCCTCCTCCAGCTAGTTTTGGGTCTGCTTATACTTCTGCTGATCCTTTTCAACTGCTTCTACTGCCAGCTTCACGGCAAGAGTCACCGCCTTGCGGCATTTGGGATTAATCCCGTCGGGCCGGTGAGCGGGTTTATTTCCCGGGAGATAGCCTAAAATTTCCCGGCATAGCTGGGTGCCCATCTTTGAAATAAAAGCAGCAGCAACAGCTTTACTCAAAGCAGTTGCCCGCACCTTAGCTTCCCGATCCTCAGGATCTGTCCGTCCAACGTAAACTCCGACCGCGGCTAAAGCGCCGGAGAGGGCCCCGCAGACTGAACCGCTGCCGGCCACCCCTCCCCCGAAACCGGCCATACAGGAGACAGGAACACTTAGACCTAAATATTGAGAAACACCCCAAAAGACCCCTTCGGCACAATTAAAGCCCTTTTCCCTGCTTTGATGTACTTCTTCCAGCACAACCTCAAGTTTTCTGGTCATTATTTTGCCTCCTTCGCTTCAGCAATCACCAGCGCAAAAGCCCTAAAATCAGAAGATGAACGGGATAGAAAATGTAAAAAAACCAGCGGCTGTATTTTGAGCCGCCCTTTTGGCCATTATAAAGATAAAGCAAGGGAATATTAAGAATAATGCCGAGATGAAACAAACTATCCCACCAAATGCCGGCATAGCCCAGGGCGTTTAAAAAGACGGGGGAAACCCCTAAGGCCAACGCTAAAGCGGTTAGGACCCCGGCTTGAGTTAAGAGATCGCCCCGGTAAATGTGGAATAATAAACAAAGCAGGGGGGCCAAAAAAGTCCAATCGGCAGGCAGAGAAAGTATTATAATCCCCAAAATAACGAGATTCCGCTTCAACTTATCTTCAATGGTATCATAACTATAGATAGCTGCTAAACCCAGAAACAAAGTATAAATCACATTAAGGGGGATCAGCGCTATTTTTCCCACCGCAAAAAGGGTAAAGGGGATTTGGGAAAGAGAAGCAAAAACGGCCAGCCTTTGCAGATAACGAGGCAGAGAACGAGTGTAATGATATCCTTCTGCAATAAAAAAACACATCACAGGCGCCGTAATCCTTCCCAAGAAATGCATGATTTGTCCCCGCCAGGAATAGGTATTTACAAAAGACCAAGCTAGATGGTCAATAAGCATGGCACCAATGGCGATCATTTTAAGTTGATGCCCGTTGAGTGAAAAAACTTTTTTCAAGGCCCAAACCTCCTTAAGAAGGTTTTTGCCGTGTGATTCTTAATTCCTCCCGAAATATTATTTTGCACATAATTAAGGGCAATCCTACAAAACTAAGTGCCTGCCCACCACGTAACCGAGCCGGCCTACCCAAAAAAGGTAGGGGTGGTTTGCCGATTTCCACCCATTTCAGGTGAGTTTTTCGATACTAAAATATGCTAAGCTTTTTTCAACAAAACCGCTTTTAGCCTAAAAATGTAGAAACCTTATTTATAAGGAGAAATACACAGAGATATTTCGAAACATTACTTTTTAGGCGAAAGGTTTTCGTAAAACTAAAGGGAACGCGTACTAATAGCCGCTAGTAAGTCAGGAGGGTTCACATGGAAAAGCTAGATAAAAATGGCTTGAGCCTGGAATTGCTGGGGCCCTTTCAACTAAAAATCCACGGTCAAGCTGTACCCATTGCTAATTGGAAATCAAAAAAGGCACTGCTGCTTTTAAAATATTTAGCCGCCCGCTATGACGAAAAGATACCCGGTGATGTGCTCATTGATCTGCTCTGGACGGACGCTGATTTTGAAACCGCCAGAAGCAACCTGCATTCCGCTGTTTACTGCCTGCGCAAAACCTTAAAAGCACATTCCCGCGATCTTGACGAAAATTGGATTCAATGCAGTAATGGCCTTTACTGGTTAGAAATATCTGCCACAGTTTTCCTTGATCTGCAGCAGTTCAGCAAGTTAAACCTGGAAAGCGAGCACCTGGAAAAGAAAGATCCCCTTAAAGCTTTATCTGCCTGCCTAAATGCCTTAGAGCTGCACAGAGGTTGTTTTTTACCCGAAGACCTTTATGTGGAATGGACCAGTGATCTTCGGGACAGCTATAATAACCAATATGTGGAATTAGTTTTAAGAACCAGCTCCCTATTACTTGACTACCAACTCGATGCTAAAAAAGCAATTTCCATCTGCCGCCGGGCCTTAAAGCACGAACCGTATCAAGAGGAACTACATCAAACATTGATCCGTTCTTTCATTTCCGCAGGACGCCTTCCGGAGGCCATCCGCCATTATAATAAATATGCCCAAGTTTTAGTCGATGAATTTGACTTAGAACCCTGCCTAAGGACAAAAGCCTTGCTGCAAGAAATCAGAAGCCCGGGGCTAAAAAAAGAAACAGCGCTTCAAAGCACTAGCCCCCTCTGCGAACGGCCGACTTTTGAGTCTGTTTTGGGTGCGGAGGAAATCCGCTTGAGAAGAACAAAACAGCCCTTAGCCATTTTAACAATTTCTTTGGATGAATTCGCCGCCAACAAACATATCCCGGACATCCTTTCTGTCTTAGACAAAACATTGCGGAAAGGAGATCTGGCTACCCAATGGTCAAAGCGGCTGATCGCCATCCTGCTTTTGGAAGCAGATGAAAAAGGGGCCGCTTTGGTGCAAGAGAGGATTTATAGCGGCCTCGATGCCCGAATTGCTTCTTCCTGCCAATTCAGCAATCACATCCTCGCCGACAGCAAAGAACATCTTAGTTCCCTTATTGACAGAATTTGCGCTCAAAACGGATAGTGTTAGACAAACATCTTCTGAAAGGCCCTTTCCCAGGGCCTTTTCTTTTTTTGTCGTTTTTTCTAGTTTCAGCGTTCTTTCAGGTTAGTTTCAGTATATTTTCATTTTGGCATGCTAAATTTGGATCAACGAAGACCCCTAAACGAGCAATAAGGCCGTCTAGGCCGAAGTTTAAAGAAATAGGGACCTAAGGAAAGAGGTGGTCGTTTGAAAAAAAGGAATCCGGCTTTCTGCCTAATTATTGCCAGCTTGCTGCTTGTCCTTGTTATTTCTTGGTGCGGATCCGCCCAAGAAAATCAGAAGACCGCAGCCACTACAACCGGGGGAGCTTTGAATTTCCTTCTTAGCGGGTATCCCGGCGTCTTTAGGGAAAACACCATCGCCTATTATTCCGTGCAATCCAAGCAGAGACTGACTCTCCAGTTTTCCGCTTCCCCCCTAACCTATTTAGGACAGGAAGAGGCAGCCTTAGATGACGTTTACTACTGGATCAACAATAACCCCAACCTTTCTTTTCGACCGGGGAAATCACTAGTCCTCGATGAAAAACCGGGAGAATACGAGTTTTCCATCCATGGAAAAGTGACCATAAAGGCCCTAGAGGCCCAACCAACTGGGAAATACAAGGGGACAATCTATGTCACCGCCTTCCCAGCTGAATAAAGACAAAGGAGGTGTTCAAAGCCCATTTACTTGGCCGGCACTCTAATTTAGCCGATGATAGTTGGTACAACCATTGCATGGTTAAAAAAAGGAGGATTAATAAAATGAAAAGATTTTCAATGTTAGCTTTGGTGTTAGTTCTTATTCTCGGTTTCAGCAGCGTAATGTTTGCCTGCGGACCGGCAAATCCAAATCCCTGTCTTCCCCAGCAAGAAAAATTTACTGTAGTGGCCTGGAACCCCCTTCAGGGTGTTATTGAAGGACTGGGCGGGGAAGTAGCAAAAACTTTCCCCTGCGGGGATGAGACTGAAATTGAGGCAATTGCACCCTTCAGCGTAAGATCCAACGGATTTCTCCGAATTGAATTAGAATTGAATCCCTTTACGTCTCTAACTTTTACCCAATCGGGAATGCCTAAGATCATGACTACCGCTAAACTTCTTCAAGGGACTGCGGAACACATCAGCGTTTCTTCCAACAATAGCAAGGTTTCGGGCTCTCACGACATGGTAGAACACGCCGGCTTCTTACCTTCCGGCCGCGGTGTCCGCAACTATAAGCTAGTGGTCAATGGAAAATTGGGAAATATAGAAGACCAGGCTTACGGAGATTACAAAGCCGTTGTAACCGTGACTTTAGCTGCACCCGAAAACTAATTGATTGCTTGACTGCGAAGAAGGAACAAGGGTTTCCCTTGTTCCTTCTCTTTACAAGGCTCTAGGGGGAGTGCCATGCGCAATAGAATAATTTGTTTTACCTTGCTTCTGATGCTGATTTTTTCTCTCCGTGTGCTGGCTTTAGGAGTCCAGCCCATGGTGCTTAATATTGAAGGCAGCCCTGGCGGGCTTTATCAGTTTTCGTTAACAATTTATCCTGAGAACTCGTTAAGAACGGTAAATTTAGGTCTCTATCAACCCACCCAAGATCTTGACGGGTCGGTTGCCTTTTTGCAGGCAGAACCGGATATATACCCCCCTTTAGGCTGGGTACATCTAGAAAAGAACCGAATCGCTGTTCCTCCCGGAGAACCTACCGAAATCTTCGGCACAATCAAAGTACCCTTCGATGCGGGAGGTTCATACACCGTAATCCTGATGGTGGAGCCGGAAATAGAAGATGCGGAAAAGGGTGTCCGGATTATTGTCCGTTACGCCGTGCGAATCACGGTTAATGTGGACCGGCCCGGGCTCCGTTCGGACTTGCAGGTAGTAGATATGGATTTAGTTCCCGATAAAGATGGTAAACCACTATTAACGGTCCGTATTAAAAACCCGTCGTCCTTCCGGTTTCCCATTTCCGCGGAAAGCACCATCCGCGATGAAAACAGGCGTTTAGTGGAAAGGGCCCAATTAAAAACACCCTCTGCTTGGGAGAGCGGGCACGATTCGTTCGCCATTTACCCTTATACTGAATTACTGCTGACAGCACCGCTGAAGGAACCGCTTTACGGAGGCAAGTTCTATTTACAAAATTTCATTTCCTACGATACCAGTAAACAGCTTATCCGCGGACAGGAAATTATTATTGAAGAGAATCAATTCACCAATCTATGGACCCATTTTCTAGTTGTTGGACCGGAAACCATGGAAACCAGTATCCAACCGGGGGCCGCGGCAACCCACATTTTGCAGCTGGAAAACCGTTTTGACCAAGATTTTCTGGTTAAAATTGGAGCCGAGGAAATTATTCCCGATTACAAACAATCTGTTTTCGAACATCTGGATTTGGAGATCCGAGGCGGTGCCGAACTCGCTTTAAGAGCGCGGCAACGGGCCCGCAGTGTGCTTTTAATCCGGACTTCCCGCGGCCTTGAACCAGGCGGTTATTACGGGTTAATCAACATACACGTGTTTTCCAGTGATGGGGAACATTTAGAAACCCACACCATTCCCTTAAGCGTTCTACTGGGTAAAGATTGGAACCGGGCCGTAGAGGTTAAAAGCCTCGCTGTAGAAGCCGAAGGGGAAGAATATTTGTTTAGCACCGCCGTTTTTAATTCAGGTAATGTTCATTTAGCACCTCGAGCAACACTGGAAATCCGCGACGAAAATAATGAGCTGATGAACACCTTTCATCTGGGAATGCCTGAAGGACAGGAACGGATTCTACCGGAAATGAACGGATTTTTGACTGCAACTGTCGCGGAACGAAACGTAATCCCCGGTGAATACCTAGCCGCGGTATTAGTATTTGAAGGTTCAGAGCAAATAGGGTTGGGGGAGTTTCCGCTGATAATTGAAGAATAGGGGGATTGGCCATGAAAAATTCCAAACTGATTTATCTGGCTTTAGTGTTTGTTTTAGCTTTTGGCTGCACGGTCCAGGCAGAGGAACACCTAGTTTCCACAGTGTTTTTCGAAACAGACGTGCGTGACGCCATCAATGAATTGGTGTTTCAAACAGGCGTGAATATCATTATGGATGAAACAGTCCGGGGAATTATCACCCTTGACCTCGATGATATTCCCTTGGAAAAAGCGCTGACTATGATTTCTTTAGCCGGCGGGTTTAGTTACAAGAAAATCGATGACTTTTACTTCTTAGGGATTGTGGATCCCAGAAGTGCTTCTTTTCAGTATTTAACCGAAACGGAATCGGTAAAACTGCAGTATATTTCGCAAGAGGAAGCTCGTGCGCTTTTGCCTCCGGTTTACGACAACTACCTGCGTTCCAGCGCCGAACGGGACATCATTTCCATTACAGCTGCCAAAACTTTGGTAGAGAAGTTTAAAACTGATGTGGCCGCAATTGATCAGCCCTCCCGGCAAGTTTTAATTCAAGCCATTGTCACTGAAATCTCCCAAGATGCTTTAAAAGAGTACGGGGTTAATCTTTTAGATTTCAGCCAACAAGGGGGAAGCGAGGCCGGCTGGCAAGGCATTCGTTTTAGTTCTGAATCCAGCCAAGGCTTTGACACTTTGAATTTGGGAATGAAAATCTTAGATTACGGGAATTTGCTGACTCAATTGCGCCTTTTAGAAAGTGAGCATAAAGCGGAAATAAAAGCCAATCCCCGGGTTTTAGTAAATGACCGGGGCACGGTAAACCTCTTTTCAGGGCAAACCCAGCATTTGATTTTAAGCGGCACAGGAGCAAGCTCAACCCTAGAAGCGGTAAACGTGGGGATTTCCCTGCGGGTCACCCCCCGCATCCTTACCGGAGAGGAATTAGAGATCGTTATTGCGCCGGAGGTAAGCCATTTCGTCAGTGATAAATACAACAGCAGAACAGGCCTGATAGTAAGGAGAAATGAGGTTTCCACCAGCGTCTATGTGCAAAACGGGCAGACTTTGATCATTGCCGGCCTCACTTTAGATCAGCACGCCGATGTCCGCAGCCACGTGCCTGTCCTAGGGAAAATTCCCGTGATTCGCTGGCTGTTCAGCAGCAGCACCGAGAAAACAGAAGATCGGGAACTGATTGTTTTCTTAGTTGCGGAAATCCAGTAGAAGGGAAGGGGTGTTGTGAGACAAACCTTGATAATAACACTCGTACTTGCTACAGCGCTTAGCCCTTGGGCTTCGGCCGGGGAGATCGAACAAATCAGGCAAGTTTCGTACGAATTAATCGTCATCGAACTGGAAAAAAGCGATGCCCTAATGTTGGGCATTTCCCTTCCGGAACCGTCCGCATTGTTCGAAGCCGGTGCTCGCGCCATTACCCGCTTAGTACATTCCCCGGGATTAGTCCGGCTTTTACAAGCCGGCGCCGGCCTTGTTGAGTTTTCCGCTTCCAGGGAGCAAAACCAAAAGATTAGCCTAGCCCAACCCAGGATAACAATCGCCTTAGGGGAAACGGGTTCCTTGTCTTTGGCAACAGAGGAGTGGCATAGAAATCCCGATCAACACACCTTTTCTTCCCACCAGTACGGCTTAAAACTGCTGCTGACCCCGGTACAAACCGATTCTGACGGGGGCCGGATCTTAACTGATGTTCAATTAAGTACAACCGCTCCCCGCGGACTTCTTACTTCTGTTTGGACCAACTGCGGGGAATTAGAGCCTTTGGGGGTCCTGACTTATCAGCAGAAAGCGGAGGAAACAAGACCTTTTTACAGTGCTAGAAAGATTCAAACCCGTTTTTTCGCCGTTTATTTACGAGCCGAAGCCAGATCCAACCTACCCCAAGACATCCCGGTTCAGATTGGATCCCTTGATGGATTAACCGCCTTGCTTTGGCCCCGGGAAACCAGCATGCAGCCGTCTTCTTTAAAAATGACTGCACCAGTTTATCCTTTTTCAGTTCCGGAAGTCGAGCTCCAGTGCTGGGTTTCCAAATCGGTAAAATTGGGGATCACCACAACCGGCCGACCCTTTGATTTTTGCTTAGAGCTGGGATTGGCCTTAAACAAAGAGGAATTCTTGCTGCAAAGCAGGTTAAGAGGAGGTAACTTTCCAACCCGCTTGGCCTTGGGCGTAACGGACCGGGTCCAAATCAACGGCAATCTTGCGTTTTCAGCCGGTGTCTATCCCTTAATCGTCGATCTGCACCAGCGTAAACTGGAACGGGCGATCCTTTGGTGGGCTCAATTGGAGACTTACCGGGGAAAAATTTACAGCAGCCTTAAGTGGGAAACAGAGATTGAACACTCTAGGCTGGAGGGAAGCCTAGGTTATAGTTGGACACCCCAAGATATGGTCTTTTTGAACTGCAGGACAGATTTTGAAGATCATCATTCAGTGGGAGTCGGTTACCGCAGAGAATTCTAGTGTTGGTAAGATTTGGAGTTCAGAAATAAGAAAAAGCGAGCCGCCAAGCTATTATATTTAGCAGATATACCCCGGCCATTGGGTTAAGCGCAGATGATTGCTATAATTGGCAGCTCGCAAAGACAGACTATTTAATTTTAGATTTGTTCCACTGTAAAAGCAAATTGAATGTTTTCTTCAGAACCGGCATAGCGGTACTCTTCTTTTTTCTCAACCTTCACATCTAGGCTGACCACTTCTGAACCGAAAGAACCGGTGCAGACCGAAGTGGACTCCTCAACTAAACTCCACTGGGCTGAGGCGCTCTGCGCAGGTTTGACATAGACCTTCCAACCGGAATTTTGCACTAGGCTCACGCTTAAAGCCCAATTGGCATTGCTTTCAATAAGCAGGCTGCCCACATTGTTAAAAACTAAGGCCTGTCCTTGTTCATAACCATCCCAGGGGGCAGCAAAACTTACGATTACTGGTTCTACAATTGTTAATTCAACCACGGCGGCCACTGTAGCTGTACAGCCCAACTGGGCGGATGCCAACGGACCGGCCCTTACGGAATTGCCAAAACCACTCGCTAAGAGGACCAAGAGGATAATCATCGCAGTTGTTAAACTCTCTTTTAACATGCCTTTCAACCTCCCTATTATTTAGCTGCCAAGGATAGCAACCTTCCGGCTGCTGCCAAACAAAAAGCCCAGCAATTCCCCAGGAAATGATAGGCTTGGCCACCTTAGTTTTCCCCGGCAGCCCAGCCGCCCTACCTTGCGGTTTAGGCCCGAAGCTTTGCGTCTTCACCTTTCGATGAGTTTGCCTTTTGCGGTAAAAAATTAATTGTTCTATTCTTTTTGATTATATAATACCTTACTTAGATTGACAATATTCCCTGCTTTTTCCCGGCTCAGAAAAGTTTGTCCTTTTTTGGACTTCACCTTTCCAAGGGAAAGTCCTTCTTTTGGCCAAAAAGTCGGCAGGCGCCCCCCGGGTTTTGTTGACGTTCCCTAGATTAGGGGTCGCTGAACAACCTTTATTCAACCGATAAGTGCCAAGAATAATGCCAAAAAAAGCGTTTCCAAAATTGGAGAAAAAGAATC
>JAAYRS010000174.1 GCA_012518645.1 Bacillota bacterium | reverse complement strand
TTGGGCAAAAGCTGCCAATTCCCGGTACTGGGAAAGATCAAGCCGCAAGTTACCCGCAACCTGCCGCATAGATTCGATTTGGGCTGCACCCCCCACCCGAGAGACGGAACGTCCCACGCTAATAGCGGGGCGGATCCCGGCGTAGAATAAATCGGATTCCAGAAAAATCTGCCCATCGGTAATGGATATCACATTAGTAGGGATGTAGGCGGAAATATCGCCTGCCTGGGTTTCAATTATGGGCAAAGCTGTAATGGAACCGCCCCCCAGTTCCTGATTCAATTTGGCCGCCCGCTCCAAAAGGCGGGAATGAATGTAAAAGACGTCACCGGGAAAAGCCTCCCGGCCCGGGGGCCGCCGCAGCAGAAGGGACATTTCCCGATAAGCTGTAGCGTGTTTGGTTAGATCGTCGTAAGCAATTAAAACATCGCGCCCCGCATACATAAATTCCTCTGCCATGGCTACCCCGGCATAGGGAGCAATGAACAACAGCGGCGAAGGCTCGCTGGCCGTTGCTGAAACCACAATAGTATAGTCCATCGCACCGTATTTTTCCAAAGTATCCACCACACCCGCCACTGTGGAGGCCTTTTGTCCGATGGCTACGTAGATACAGATTACGTCTTCATCTTTTTGATTCAGGATCGTATCAACTACAATTGCCGTTTTACCTGTTTGCCGATCCCCAATAATTAATTCCCGCTGCCCCCTGCCAATAGGTATTAAAGAGTCAATAGATTTTAACCCCGTTTGCAGGGGTTCGTGTACACTTACCCGATCCACAACACCGGGAGCCCGGGTTTCAATCGGCCTGCTTTTTGCGGTGTTGATGGGACCTTTGCCATCGATAGGCTGGCCCAAGGGGTTGACCATGCGTCCAATTAAGGCTTCGCCCACAGGTACTTGCACAACCCGGCGCGTGCGTTTCACTAAATCGCCTTCTTTAATATGCTCATAAGGGCCTAGAATCACAACCCCGATATTATCCCGCTCTAGGTTGAGGACCATTCCAAAAACCCCGCCGGGAAATTCCAGAAGTTCACCGGCTAAGGCCTTTTCCAAACCAAAAACACGAGCAATCCCGTCCCCTACCATTAACACCGAACCCAGGTCTTCTACTTCCGGCTCGGATTCGAATTCCTCAATCTGACGTCGCAGAATGGCTACAATTTCATCCGGCCTCATTGCCATATCTATTCCTCCGTTACCTGTATTTTTCCTCGATGATTTGGCGAATTCGCCTTGCCGCGGATCCGTCTCCGTAAGGATTTTGGGCTTTTGACATTTTTGCATAAAGCCCCTTGTCCTCTAAAAGGCTGCAGACACTGCTTATAATGGTTTCTTTTTCTGTGCCCACCAGCTTGACTGTCCCTGCCTCAACCCCCTCCGGCCGCTCGGTCACTTCCCGCAGAACCAAAACCGGTTTGCCTAAAGCCGGTGCTTCTTCCTGTAAACCGCCTGAATCGGTTAAAAGTAAAGTCGATTTAGCTAAAAGGTTGGCAAACTCAAGATAGTCCGGTGCCTCAATGAGCTTAATATGAGGAGCTTGCCCTAATAATCCCAAGAATATTTCCTGTAGGACAGGATTGCGGTGCATAGCAACCACTATTTCACACCGGCACCTTTCCCCTATTGCCAGCAGGGCTTGACAGACGGTGCGCAGGGGATCCCCCCAATTTTCCCTGCGGTGCGCAGTCACAATTAAGAGGGGCTTGCTTAAATCCAGCTGCTGTAAAATCGGATCCCGGAACAGATAGTCTTCCCGGACGACTGAGAGCAGTGCATCAATAACCGTATTGCCGGTAACGAAAACCTGCCCCGGCTCAATTCCTTCCCCCCTTAAATTTTCCGCAGCCCGTTCCGTTGGCGCAAAATAAAGAGATGACAGAACATCGATCAGCCGGCGATTAGCCTCCTCCGGAAAGGGATTCCAAATGGTAGGGGTCCTTAATCCCGCTTCCACGTGGCCAATAGGAATTTTCCAGTAAAAACCGGCCAAGGCCCCGGCTAGGGCAGTAGTGGTATCGCCATGAACCAAAACCAAATCAGGCCGCCATTTTCGAAAAACTGTGTTTAGGCCTTCTAAAACCCTAATTGTAATTTCAGACAAACTTTGCTGAGCCCGCATCACTTGGAGATCGCAGTCCGGCTTGATCTTGAAAATGCGGAGGACTTGATCAAGCATTTCCCGATGCTGCCCGCTTACAATTACCCTTGTTTCCCAGGCATTTTGTTTTTTTAATTCGTTAATTAGAGGAGCCATTTTAATTGCTTCAGGCCTGGTTCCAAAAACCACCGCGATCTTAAGCATCTTTGCCCTCCCCTTTGCGGATCCCCTGCAAGGGTTGAATCATCCCCACTTTAAGGGAACCGTACCAAAAAACCAAGCCCAGTCCCAGGGCTACCAGCCAAGTTGCCCTAGTGAGATGCGCGGTAATTAAAGCCATGGTTGCTGAAAAAAAAGTGATTAGATAAGCTAAATACACCACCTGGCGTTGAGTAAAACCCAAATCCAAGAGGCGGTGGTGAAAATGAGCCCGATCCGCTTGATAAATAGGTACCCCCTGCTGCAAGCGGCGGACCACCGCGCAAAGAAGATCCGTTACAGGGACGGCTAAAATAGAAATGGGAACAGAAAGGCCGATGGTGGCGGCACCCTTCAGGGCCCCTTCAGTGGAAACCGCGGCCAATAAAAACCCTAAAAGCATGGCCCCCCCATCTCCCAGATAGACTCGGGCGGGATTGAAATTATAAGGTATGAAGCCCAAAGACACTCCGGCTAAAATCACGGCAAGCAGGGCTGCATCATACCTTTGTAAACTCCAGGCCAAGGTGGTCAAGGCAACCGCGGAAATTAGGGTAATCCCCACTGTCAAACCATCAATGCCGTCAATAAAATTCATAATATTGATCAAAGTTAAGACCCAAAGCATGGTCAAGGGGACAGCCAGCCTGCCTAAAAAGAGCATTTCCCCAAAAGGGTTGCTGATAAACTCAATTCGAGGGCCCCAGAGGACATAAATTAAAACACTGAAAAATTGCCCGGCGAATTTAACGCCCGGGGAAAGTTGATAGCGGTCATCAAGGACACCCACGGCCAAAATAAGCAAGCCCGCGCCGGCGGTAACTGCAAAATGGGGCGTGCCCCCGCTCAAAGAAGCAAATAAAAATCCTAAATAAATGGCGAGGCCGCCTCCCGTCGGCATAGGGACTTTGTTGATCCGCCTCGGGCTGGGATGATCCACCAAGCCCGCCCAAAGTGCCAGGCGCCGGGCCAAGGGTGTTAAAGCGGCTGTTACACCCGCAGCTATAACAAAAGCCACAAACATTCTGGTTAAATTCATCCTAGTCCATTAGCCCCCTTTTCATCCCAGCGCACAATTTCCAAACCTACTTCGGCAATCAGCTCCAAGGCCATGGAATCAGGGTAATCGCCTCGGAAAACAATTTTTTTCACTCCGGCGTTAATTAACATTTTGGTGCAGAGAACACAGGGTTGATGGGTGCAGTAAAGGGTAGTACCGAGAGTGGTAACTCCGTGGAGGGCTGCTTGGATAATTGAGTTTTGTTCAGCATGGGTCCCCCGGCAGATTTCGTGCCGTTCTCCCGATTTAATGCCCAATTCTTCCCGCAGGCAGCCTACATCCAAACAATGGCTTACACCGCGGGGAGCCCCATTATAACCCGTCGCAATAATATGCTTGTCCCTCACCAGGACTGCACCAACCTGCCGTCGTAAACAGGTTGAGCGGCTGGAAACCAAAGCAGCAATCTCCATAAAATATTGATCCCAAGACGGCCGCTGCCTCACTGCACTCACCTCGAATCCATCCCGCTGCTACTTGGTGCCAAAAAGGCGATCACCCGCGTCGCCCAGGCCGGGGACAATATAGCCGTGGGAATTCAGCTTTTCATCCACCGCAGCTATATAAATGTCTACATCAGGATGTTCTCTTTGAATTAGGTCAATTCCTTCCGGTGCTGCCACCAAACACATTAGTTTTATCGAAGAGACCCCTTTTTCTTTTAAATAGCCGATGGCCGCGGCAGCAGAACCCCCTGTGGCCAGCATGGGATCGATAACAATGATGCTCCGTTCTTCGACATCCACCGGCAATTTACAATAATATTCCACCGGCAGCAATGTTTCCGGATCCCGGTAGACCCCAATATGCCCCACCTTAGCAGTGGGAATCAGGCGTAGGATACCGGCCACCATCCCCAAACCGGCCCTGAGGATGGGGACAATGCCGATCTTTTTGCCGGCAATAACGCGCCCCTTCATTTTGCCCATGGGGGTTTCCACTTCCCTTTCTTCCAAGGGCATATCCCGGGTCACCTCGTAAGCCATTAAAACGGAAACTTCATCCACTAAATCTCGAAAATCTTTGGGGCCTGTTTCCTTGTCCCTAATCATCGTTAACTTATGCTGCACCAAAGGATGGTTAATAACGTGTACTTCGCTCACTAGATCATCTCCTTACTGCTTCTGAACCTCTTCAATCATGGCCACGCGCCGGGCGTGCCGGCCGCCTTCGTATTCCGCCTGAAAATAGGCATCCACAATATCCAACATAAGCCCAATTCCCGTTACCCGCGCCCCTAAACAAAGAATATTACAGTTATTGTGGGCCTTAGCCATCCTGGCGCTAAAAGTATTGTGGGCTAAACCGGCTCGAATCCCCGGCACTTTATTCGCCGCCAAAGAAACGCCGATGCCCGTCCCGCAAATTAACACCCCGGCCTCAAATTGCCCGGAAGCAACCGCCTGACCGACCTTGTGGGCAATTTCCGGGTAATCGCAGGATTCTTCACTGAAAGTACCAAAATCTTCTACTTGAAACCCTTTGGACTCTAAAAACTCTATCACCGGTTTTTTAACAGCAAAACCACCGTGATCGGCACCAATGACAATCTTCATTGTCGCCCTCCCTTCACTCCAATTTTGAATTAGCTGCTTAACAGCGGTTTTGATTTCCCGGCGCGATTCCCGATATCTTGCCAGCGGCTGCCCGAAAGGATCAAGAATATCCTTCAAGGCTCCGCCGGGTTCTTGGCCGGAAGGAACCGCCAGTTCCTTGAGCAAAAAGACTTTAGGCTTTAATTCGGGGAATAAGCTTAACACCTGTTCCCGCTGCGCCGCAGTCATTGTTAGAATAAGGTCGTATTCAAAAATAAGATCGGGATGAAGGGGCTGAGCCCGATGTAAACCGGCATCAATTCCTAATTCGCCTAAAACCGCCAGGGTGTGCTGTTCCGCTTCGCGGCCCTGCTGAGCATGCAGACCGGCAGATGCCACCTTAATTTCCAATCCCGCCTGAGAAGCGTAGTGGCGAAATAAGTGTTCAGCCAAGACGCTGCGGCAGGTGTTTCCGGTACAGATAAATAAAACTGATTTTACCATCTTTTTCCTCCATTAAATCAGGCCTGAATTACCCGGCCTGCGCTGGCCTGCTTCAAGCGGTTCATAATTGCCTGCCCCAGATCCTTTTCTTCCATTCCCTCTACCAGCAAAACCTGAAGCCCGAGCTGATCCGCCGTTCTAAAAAGATGATATAAATTGGCGGCCACCGTCTTCAAATTACGGCCGGAGCCCATTGAAAGGACAGTATACCCCGGATAAAGATGGGACCTTTCTTCCAAAACCATGATCCCCGCTTTTTTCCCCGCCTTCTTTTGTTTTTCGGCCAGCTCCAAAATCTTGGATGCAGCCTGGGCACCTTGGATGAGATAGACTCGGGCTTGGGGCGCATAATGTTCGTGCTTCATCCCCGGCGAAGGCGGAGCCCCTTTCTGATCTTGCTCCCAGTCCTCCGATTCTGCCAAGGGCACAACTTTTTCCAACTCTTCTTTGGTAATTCCGCCCGGCCGCAATACGCGGAAGGGCTTTATTGTACAATCTAAAACCGTAGATTCTAGACCCCATCCCGTTTCTCCTCCATCTATGATCGCCGGTATCCTGCCTCCCAGATCGGCTAAAACATGCTCAACCCGAGTGGGGCTGGGTCTTCCGGAGATGTTGGCACTGGGCGCGGCCAAAGGAAAACCCGCCTTTGCCAATAATTCCAGGGCCAAGGGGTGGTCCGGAATCCGAATGCCCACCGTTTCTAAACCAGCACTCACAACTGCCGGGACAGCCGCGGTTTTAGGTAACACCAAGGTTAGGGGCCCGGGCCAAAACTGTTCCATTAGAACCCGGGCTTCATTGGAAATTGCCGTGACTAAAGCGCTTACTTGGGCTTGGTCGCGGCAATGAACAATGAGAGGATTATCCGCGGGCCGGCCTTTGGCTTTAAAAATACGGCCTACCGCCTGAGGATCCAAAGCATTGGCCCCTAAGCCATAAACCGTTTCTGTGGGGAAAGCTACCACTTGGCCTTGGTTTAAAAGGTATAGTGCTAAATCCAAGTCCCGCGCTGTAAGTATTCTAGTTTTTAGGCCCATCTAAAAACCACCACCCGATCTTTACCTGCGTAGTCCCGGACAGTTTCCTGCCAAGAAAGTCCCCGCTGCTCCCCGATTTCCCGGACATGACGGGCTTGGTCGCAACCTATTTCTAAGACTACAAAACCAGAATGCTCCAAGAAAGAAGCAGCCTGGTTTAAAATTCGGCGGTAAAAAACCAATCCGTCTTCACCCCCGTCTAAGGCCAGAGCGGGTTCTTTCCGCACTTCCGGCATGGCTTGGGCCAGCTGGGCCCGGGGAATATAAGGGGGATTGGAGCAGATCACATTATATTTCCCCTGAATATTTTCAAAAAGATCACTTTCGATAAAATCGATCTGAGCATTCATTTCCAGCTGTTCCGCATTTTTTTCGGCGACCCGGAGGGCTGCAGCCGAAAGATCAGCGGCGGTGACGAAAATATTAGGATCTTGGCAGGCCAAAGCCAAAGCTATCGCCCCGCTGCCAGTCCCCAAATCCAAAATCCAGACCGGCTCTGCGGGCTCAATTAGTTCCAAAACCTTGTCCACCAAAAGCTCCGTTTCAGGCCTGGGAATCAGAACCTGCGGGGAAACACTTAAGGCCAGAGAATAAAATTCTCTTTCACCAGTTAAATGGGGCACCGGCACTCTTTGGCCCCTTTGCCCAATTAAAGCCCTATATTCATCTACTTCTTTTTTATTCAAAGGTTTATCTAAATTTAAATAGAGGGAGAGGCGATCAAGGCCCAAAACATGCCCCAAGAGAAGTTCGGCATCTAAACGCGGGGAAGAACAGCCTTTCTCGGTCAAATATCCCGCGCTAAGCTTAATTAGTTCTCCAATTGAATGCTGCAGTTTAGCCATGGTTCGCTCCTACGGTTGCTTTCAGCTGAGCCACTTGATGGGCTGTGATTAAAGCATCGATAATCTCGTCTAAATCCCCGTCCACCACCTGATCCAATTTGTAAAGAGTAAGCCCAATACGGTGATCTGTCACTCGGCCCTGGGGAAAATTATAAGTGCGGATGCGTTCACTGCGATCTCCCGTCCCCACCTGGCTGCGGCGGGCCGCGGCCTGTTCCCGCTCAGCCTCTTCCTGCAGTTGGTCATAAAGCCTGGCCCGCAAAATTTTTAAAGCCTTATCCTTGTTTTTGTGCTGGGATTTTTCGTCCTGGCAGGATACAACTAAACCCGTGGGCAGATGGGTAACCCGCACCGCCGAGTCCGTAGTATTGACACTCTGCCCACCTGGGCCGGAAGACCGGTAGACGTCAAATTTCAAATCACTCGGTTCCAGGTGCAGCTCCACTTCCTCCGCTTCGGGTAAGACGGCTACAGTTGACGTAGAAGTGTGGATTCTCCCTCCCGACTCAGTGCTGGGAATCCGCTGAACCCGATGGACACCGCTTTCAAATTTCAGGCGGCTGTAAGCACCCTGTCCTTCCACCATAAAAATGACTTCTTTAAATCCCCCTAATTCAGTGGGGCTGCTGCTTAAAATTTCCACGCTCCAGCGCACAGCCTCCGCATAACGGGAATACATTCTAAAGAGGGTTCCTGCAAAGAGAGCCGCCTCTTCCCCGCCGGTTCCCGCCCTAATTTCTACAATTACGTTTTTCTCATCGTTAGGATCTTTCGGCAAAAGCAAGACTTGCAATTTATCTTCCAAGTCTGTTTTTCGAGCCTCTAAATCGAGAATTTCTTCTTTCAGCAAAGCGTCAAATTCCGGTTCCTGCGGCTCTAAAGCCATCTCTTGGGCTTCTTCCAGCTCCTCTAAAATTCCGCGGTATTCCCGGTAGAGGGTCACAATAGCCTCTAATTCCGCGTGAGCTTTAGCCAGTTTTTGATAAACCCCCTGATCATTTAAGACGGCAGGATTACTCATTTTATGGTTCAATTCTTCGTATTTCTGTTCTAATTCCCGAAGTTTAGTTAACATTAATTCGCCTCCTAGATTCCGGTACTCCCGGGAAAGGCAATGATCTTCTTCCTTTCTGGATGCTTGCCATCCTTTTCTAAAACAGCGGCTAAAGCCTTTAAGGCCACTTCTATCTGTTGGGCGTCCGGTTCGGCAGTGGTTAAATATTGTAAAAGCATCCCCGGCTTAGCCAACCATTTAAAGATGGGGTGGGCATCCTTACTGCCCGCTTTTCGAATTAATTCATAGGACAGCCCCGCTACCAAGGGCATAATTGCTAAATGAATCAAAATACGCTGCAGAAACGGGGGGCGCCCGAAAAAGGAAAAGACAAAGATGCTGGTAAAAAGGACGACTAAAAGAAAATTAGTACCGCAACGAGCATGGATCCTGCTGTGCTTAGCTACATTTTCCACACTTAATTCCCGGCCCGCTTCATAGCAGTTAATGCTTTTGTGTTCTGCGCCGTGGTATTCAAAAACACGTTTAATATCGTCCATCCAGGAGATGCCAAAAAGGTAGAGAATGAAAAAGGTTATTTTAATCAACCCTTCCACCAGGTTCAAAAGAATGTTGGAAGTGATAAAACCCTCTACTAAACGGATAATGTAGGCAGGCAAAACAATGAACAATGCTACGGTAAGAAGAAGGGCAAAACCCATGGTCAGCACGATTTCTTTCGTTGTCAACTGTTCTTCCTCTTCGCCAAATTCCCCGGCGGAGTAGCTTAAGCTTTTAATACCCATAATCATCGTTTCTATTAAAACTACCGCTCCCCGCAAAATTGGTTTTTTAAGAAGGGGGAAGCGATCTGACCAGGGATGTAATTTCTCCTCCAGGACAGATATGGTTTGATCCCTTTTGCGCACTGCAATCGCTGAATAGTATTCTCCCCGCATCATAACGCCCTCTATAACTGCCTGGCCGCCGTAACTGAATTTACTCACTGAACACGCGTCCTTTCGTCAACTCCATTATTGTTTCGGTTTTGGTTGAAGGCACAACCACCACTAATTGATCTAATGGCAAAATCACATCCGCCCCCCGGGGAGGGGAAATAACCTCTTCCTGTGAACGGATTATGGATAGAACCTGAATCCCGAAATTGCTCCCCAACCCCGTTTCGGCCAGGCTGCAATAAGCCAGGGAAGAGTCGCCGCTAACCTCTACTTGCAAAAGCACCTGGTCTTCCCCAAGATGGACCACATCACTAAAAGAGCGCATCCAAAGAGGTTGGCTGTAAGCTGTGCTTTTAAGGTGGCGGTACCCCCGGGGTAAAAAAAGACGAGTTAAAGTACCGATGACAATCCCCACAAACCAGCCCAGCAGTAAAGCGTAAAACGTCCCGTATACGATTTGGCCCGCGGGCCCAGCCATATCCTGGAGCCAATCGTCCCCCCAAGATTGGATCCGGATAATGCGGTCAAACATTTCAATGGCTGAAATCATGCCCACATAGCCGGAAATATTACCCTTGATTTCCCCCGCTACACTATAGGATAAGCCCAGGGTAAAGACGGCGCCGACAATAACCGGCAGACCCAGCTTAACCAAAATACCAAAAAGAATACCCAGGCCCAGCCCCGCCCCTATAGTTATGGCTGTACCGCTTAAGCGCGGCAGAATTAAAAGAAATAAGTCCTTCCAGTGCTTGATGCGCAGGGAAAATTTCGGCATGGCCACAATTAGGTCAAAGGCTAAAAAACCCACGAAAATAGAAACAAACGAGGACGTCAAGCCCGGCAGTTCCCGCACCAGGTAGTAGGAGACGCCAACTACAATGGCCCGCATTATCAATAGGAAGACCACTACTAAAGGAATCCGCTTGGAAGCCATTATAACCGTCCTTTCGGTCTGTCCATGACAACGTGGCAGCGGTTACAGCGGGCTTCGTAATTCTCCACGGCCCCGATTAGAATTGTCGGATCCCGGTAACTGGCGGGCTTCCCGTCGATCAAGCGCTGAGTGCGGCTAGCAGTCCTCCCGCAGACAACGCAGATAGCGTTGAGTTTAGTAACTTGATCGGCCAAAGCCATTAAAGCGGGCATAGGCCCGAAAGGTTCGCCCCGGAAGTTTAAATCCAAACCGGCGGCAATCACCCTTTTGCCCCGCTGCACTAACTCTAGGCAGACATCAATCACTGTATCTGAAAAAAACTGTGCTTCGTCTACAGCAACTACTTCAGTTGCTTCCTCCACGTGCTTTAAAATTTCCTCCGCCTCCTGGAGGGGAGTACAAGCAAGAACTCCACCGTTGTGGGCCACCACTTGTTCTATCCCGTGGCGATCGTCCAGAGAGGATTTAAAGACCATTACCTTCTGTTTAGCAATAGTAGCCCGTTTAACTCTTCTGATTAGTTCTTCGGATTTTCCGGAAAACATGGAACCTACAATGACTTCTAACCACGCTGCTTCTCTCCCGGCCATAACAACTCACCCCATAATGCTAGTAACGAATCTGTTTTCTCTAAGAGCCAAACAAATCCTGCCTTAAGTTTATTTCTCAAAAGAACTGAGTATGGAAGCAGTAATATTATCGACTTCCGCTTTAATCGCCAGCCCTTTGGGCGTGAATTCTTCTCCTAAAACATGGCCCCTGGCCCGCAATTGCTGGGCTTCACCAAGCTGGGGAAATGGGAAAAAATAGTCGCGGACTGTGTACTTAGAACTAAAAAAGTTATAAACTGCTTCTGTTAGTTGATCTAGATTTTCCCCCGTTTTAGCGGATATTGTTTGATCCGGCACTTTGATCCCCGGGGGGTCGGGAATTAAATCAATTTTATTATACACGGAAATCACTGGTTGCACAGCCCCTATTTCCTGAAGCACACGGTTTACCGCCTCGATTTGTTCCGCCACCTGGGGATGGCTGGCATCGATTATGTGCAGGAGCAGATCCGCATACGTTACTTCTTCTAGGGTCGCTTGAAAAGCGGCCACCAGAGTGTGGGGGAGTTTGCGGATAAAACCCACGGTATCGCTTAAATAAACCCAACGATTATCCTTTAAATCCCAGCGGCGAATGGTGGGATCAAGAGTGGCAAAAAGCTGATCCGCCACGAAAACCCCGGAGCCGGTTAAAGCCCTAAGCACAGTCGATTTACCGGAATTGGTGTAGCCTACTAAGGCAACCACAGGGATATCTTTCTTTTCCCTGCCCCTGCGCTGCAGGGCCCGGGTTTGGCGCACCTTTTCCAATTCTGCCTTTAAATCCCTAATCCGCCTTCTAATCCGGCGCCGATCGGTTTCCAGCTTGGTTTCTCCGGGGCCCCGAGTCCCAATGCCGCCACCCAGCCTGGAAAGGACCGCTCCTTTTCCGGTTAAGCGCGGTAAGAGATAATTAAGCTGGGCCAGCTCCACTTGGATTTTACCTTCATTGCTTTGGGCCCTTTGGGCAAAAATATCGAGGATTAACTGAGTGCGATCGATAACGGGCGCCTCCATCAAATCCGATAAATTCCCTTGTTGGGCCGGAGTGAGCTCATCATCGAAAATAACCAAGGCCCCTTCGGCAATCTGTTTTAGTTCCAAAGCTTTGCCCCTGCCGATGAAAGTTCCGGGATCAGGATTATCCCGCCTTTGAACAAAAGAATCTATTACGTTTAGCCCTGCATCGGTTGCTAATTCAGCAAGTTCCAGGAGGTTTTCTTCAATCTCCCAATCGTGTTCAAATCTTCGCTGCAGAGCAACTAAATAAGTGTCTTGCCGCAAGTTGTCTTTTTGCATTAAATCACTTCTTTCGGAGGAATTTATCCTTCCGCCCAGAAAACTGTTCTAGGGTGAAAGTTTATGAGGACTATTATGCATATCGATATGGATGCTTTTTTCGCTTCGGTGGAAATTTTGGACAATCCCCAGTACGCGGGTAAACCGGTCATAG
>JAAYRS010000173.1 GCA_012518645.1 Bacillota bacterium | reverse complement strand
TTTCGGATACCGAACACTGGTTCCGCAAAGCGGCCAGTCCTGTTTCTTGATCCCTTTTTTGGGTCTTATCTGTCGGTTTTATGAATTATTTCCCCGTCATCCTCTTGACTTAATACCACAAGTCTTTGGCACAATCTGCTTTGGAATAAAAGGCAGCTTTCAAGGGATAAAGTGTGTAAGAGAAAAAGCATTAAGCGAATTAAATCGGCTTTTAATCAAGTTCTTGAGATAAAAGTGTTCTCCTTGTGATTAAAGAGAAAACCTCAAAAAAATAAGTGCAGGAAAAGGATTAGGTTCGGGGAACCTTTAAAAGAATAGTCAGATGTATTTTCCAAGCTCCGGTTTTTTGGGAAAGGAGGGATTGTTTGAACATACTGGCCAAAAAACTTAAAGAAGTTTCCTTATCCGTTTTGCCAATTACTGTCCTTGTTTTGTTCCTTAACTTCAGCATCGTTCCTATCGGTTTTGAAATGTTGACGAGGTTTTTAATTGGTGCAATCCTGCTTATAATTGGCCTTGGTATTTTTTTGCTGGGGGCTTCTATCGGCATTGTGCCTCTAGGCCAGCTTATTGGGGAGACCATCGCCAAGACAAACAAAGTCGGTATTGTTGCTATTCTCGGTTTTATAATGGGTTTTTTGATTACTATTGCGGAACCGGATCTTCAGATTTTAGCCCACCAAGTCGATCTTGCCTCCGGTGGTTTAGTTTCCAATGTCTTAATACTTGTTGTTGTCTCTGTGGGTGTGGGAATTATGGTCAGTATCGGCCTGCTGAGGATTCTTTTCGAAAGGCCTTTAAACCGGCTTTTTACCGTTGTCTATTTTATTATTCTTTTGTTGGGCCTAAAGGCCTCTCAAGAGTTTTTGGCCATTTCTGTAGATGCTTCCGGGGCCACAACAGGGGCTATGACTACCCCGTTCATTTTAGCCATCGGTTTCGGTGTTTCCCAGCTTAAGGGCGGAGTAAAATCGGATGAAGATAGCTTTGGACTTGTGGGCTTGGCTTCCGCGGGGCCAATCTTCGCCATTATGACTACCAGCATTGTTAGAGGTTTAGTTGAAATTCAGGGGCGTACAGAACCTTTTGAAGTGCACCCCGGCATCCTTGCCCCTTACTTAAACGCCTTTCCTGTCTTTTTAAAAGAGGCGCTTTTTACCCTGCTGCCCCTTTTCGCTCTTTTTCTAATCTTTGATCGGCTGAAATTCAAATTAAATAGAAAAGCCAGGAATAATATTCTTAAAGGGCTCTTTTACACCTTGGCCGGCCTTAGTCTTTTCTTAGTTGGTGTAAATGCGGGTTTCATGGAGATCGGCAGGATCATTGGGGAAGGTGTCGCCGAATTTCACCCCCTCTTGCTTCCCATAGTTGGTTTTTTCCTTGGGATGGTGGTGGTTTTGGCCGAACCGGCAGTTTACGTCTTGACGGAACAGGTGGAAGAGGTAACCGCGGGGCATATCAAACGGAAAATTATCCTGGTGGTATTATCTATTGGGATTGCTTTCGCTGTTTCCCTTTCAATGTTTAGAATTCTTACACCGAACCTAAAACTATGGCATTTCCTACTTCCCGGTTTTGCCGCGGCCGCTTTCCTTTCCTACCGGGTCCCCCCGATTTTTGTAGGTATTGCCTTTGATTCAGGGGGAGTGGCTTCCGGACCGATGACGGCGACTTTTGTCCTGGCTTTTGCCCAAGGGGCGGCTTATTCTATTCCTTCCGCCACCGTTTTAGTTGACGGTTTCGGGGTAATTGCCATGGTGGCCATGGCCCCCTTGGTTGCCATTCAAATTTTAGGGGTTATTTACAGAGCGAAGGAACGAAAGTTGAAGGCTTTGGCGGAGGAAGAGGCGGCTGGGAGCAGGGAGGTGCTGGAATGAAATATGTATTAGTTTGTTCTGTTTTAGATTTTGGGGCCGGCAGCAAAGCTTTGGCTTTGGCCAGGAATCTTTGGGCAGTTGGGGAAACTGTCTTCTTGGGCAAAGGCACCGTTAAAGAAAAATGGTTAGCTTTCCTAGGCGCTTCCAAAACCCGTAAGGAAATTTTAGTAGCTATCGCTGCTAAGGGCGGTGAGGAAAAGATCTATCAAGCCTTTTTAGCTAAATTCGGGCTGGATAAGCCCAATAGGGGAATTGTCTTTTCAATCCCCCTAAAGCAATTTTACTGCATTGGCGGTAAGAAATCCAAATCGAAGGCTACAACGAATGGAGTGGAAACTGTGGCTTACGAGGCGATTTTTGTGATTGTGAATAAAGGGTTATCAGAAGAGGTTGTTGAAGCTGCGGAATCTGCCGGTTCCACCGGTGGGACTATTATCCACGGCAGAGGTTCCGGAACTCAGGAAAAGGCGGTTTTGTTCAATATTGAAATCGAGCCGGAGAAAGACATCGTGCTTATTATTTCCAAGTGCGAAAAAACCGATGCTATTACCGAAGCCATCGAAACACGGTTGGGCATCAGTGACCCCGGTGCGGGCATTGTTTTTGTTCTTGATGTTAGCCGGACTTTGGGGTTGTTTGAAGGATAGCTAAGAAATGCTTGGGGTTAGTGTAAAGTTACAGTAGGACAGGAAATAGTCTTCTGGAAATAGAAGAAGATCTCATCGTCCCTGCTGGACTAGTACAAAGTACCCAGAGGTGAGATCTTTTATGCAGTATATATTCGAGGATAGTTTAGCGTTGTCCTTTCAAAAAGTAGTGGAAAGCTCTTTTAGAGAATTTTTTACTGAACACGATCTAGCTTCCTTGCAACTATTCAAAAACGCCTGCGGCGGAGGGAGTCTTCATTTCAGGGGACGGTGCCTCTTGGATCAAGACCGGTGCTGAATACATTCCTGGATCTCGTTACGTTATGGACAGCTTCCACCTAAGGAAGGCTATCTATATCGCAGCCGGTGCGGACCAGACCAACCGAGAAGCCTTATCCGAAGCAATCTGGAACGACTAATCAACAAAGATGAACAGCTTACTTGTTTCTTTTCTGGAAGAGGCAGATCGGGAATCTCGCCGTAAACGCATTGAAAAGATAATAGGTTATTTAAATAGAAACTGGAGGGGCATTCAAGCGCGTAGGATACACAAGGACGTATTGTACGGCTGCAGTGCAAAGAGTCATATGAGCCATGTCCTCTCCGCTAGATTAAGCAGTAGGCCAATGGGACGGTCTTTGCTTGGGGCCAATCAAATGGCTCATCTAAGGGGTTACAAGGCAAACGATGTGGATTTACACGAGCTGTACTTAAATAAAGGCGGCATAGTGCAAAAGCAGCTGTCCTTCGCACCGCCAGCAAAGACCTTCAATGTCCTTCCAAAGGCCAGCGGCGGCGGTTACGAAACGCTAGATAACGTACCGAATTTGCGGCGGGGAGCAACGTTATCGTTAAGCCGCCTAATTCGGCGCATTTCTAAGGGAAATCCGACTTTCTGGAAATTGAACAAGGCTCGTACACCGGGGCTATGAGATTTTCTTCCTATCCTACAGTGGATTGACACTATCTCCCTTGGGAACATCCCTTGGGGTATGAGTAAATAGATCACGGGTATTTCTTTAAACGAGGCAGGAAAAAAGGCCTCACTCCTAAAGTGTTAAGTTATCACAACAAGACACGAAAGGAGCACGGCCTCAAGATGATATTAACATTAACGGAGCATGTAAAGCAAGGAAAACTAAGTTTTAAGGAATTGGAAG
>JAAYRS010000172.1 GCA_012518645.1 Bacillota bacterium | reverse complement strand
GTGGTGAGCCATCCGCGATTCGAACGCGGGACACCCGGATTAAAAGTCCGGTGCTCTGCCTGCTGAGCTAATGGCTCATCACGCTATGTTATTATAACAGAGAGAGAAAAGAGGGTCAACAGTTTTGGCCCTCTTTTGGCCCTCTTTGGCTGGTTTGTCCCGGAAAAACCATGTATAATAGAAATAGAAGCACAAAAAGGGGGTTTCCCCATGAAAATACCCCGCCGCTATTGGCGTAATTTAGACTGGCCTTTAATCTTAGCTGTAGCCGTTTTAACCGCTATCGGGATGGTAGTAATTTATTCCGCCTCCTATTCTCAGCTGACCGCTGCCGGCAACAGCCCTTTTTACTACGTTCGGCGTCAGGCTTTGGCCTTGGTTTTAGGCATCGCGATTGCTGTTTTAATCGTCTCCATCGATTACCGCGCCTGGAAGCGCTGGACCCGTTTAATTTATTTTCTAAGCCTTCTGCTCCTGGGAGGCGTGCTGACGCTGGGCAAAACAATTTTCGGTTCCCAACGCTGGTTTCGAGTCGGGCCTTTTAACATTCAGCCCTCGGAGTTGGCTAAATTAGCCCTGATTTTACTCCTAGCCAGGTTTTTGGAAAAACGGCGCGGTGCCAAAGGCTGGCCTTTAATCGGACAAGCCCTGCTGTTAACCTTAGTCCCGGCGGGCTTAATTCTGATCCAGCCGGATATGGGCACCGCCATTATCTTTGTGGGCTTATTCTTCGCCATACTTTATATTGCCGGGGCCCATCCCAAAAAACTGGCTTTAACCGGGCTGGGCCTGACTGCAGCCAGTGCCGGAGCTATTTTAGTTTCCATTAAAGGCTGGATCCCGATTATTAAACCCTATCAGCTGACCCGCCTTTTGGTCTTTTTAAATCCTTACGCCGATCGGGACGGTGCCGGCTGGAACATAATTCAATCCATGATTGCCATCGGTTCAGGGGGGTTTTTAGGTAAGGGGATCTTAAACGGGACCCAAAGTTCACTTCATTTCCTCCCGGCCAATCACACCGACTTTGTCTTTTCGGTTATCGCTGAGGAATTCGGTTTTTTGGGAGCGATGACCGTTTTAACCCTTTTCCTCTTCATTATCTGGCGGGGCTTTAGAATCGCTTATTTGGCCAAAGATATCTATGGAACACTCCTGGCTGCAGGCGCCACCAGCATTTTCTTTTTCCATTTGGTCATTAATGTGGGCATGACTCTGGGCATAATGCCCATTACCGGCCTGCCCCTCCCCTTTATCACGGCCGGCGGCAGCACAATGGTCACCAGCCTAATGGCCGTTGCCATTATCCTTAACGTGGGCCTGAGGCGCAGTAAGATCATGTTTTAGCTCCAAGGCCAGGATCAATAAAGTAGTGGAGCCGAAAAAAAGGCAGGTGGCCGCGGCCACCACCCCGGAATCATTGAAAATTAAAGCAGTCAAAGAACCAATAACCACCCCGCAGATGCCTTGGGCAACCGCGGGGTGGTTTTTTTGCAGCCAGCGGATAAAACTGGAAGGCCAAATAAAGCTGGCTGCAACCGCCGCTACTGCCACAAGAAGGCCTTTGCTCCAAATGCTATGCCTTAAAAGTTTTAAATTCATAGCCAATTTGCGTTTGATTATTAAGCCCAGGGCGGCAAAGCCGTCCCTTTGAAAAAGCTCCGCCGTTTGCCCAATATGGGACTGCTTAGCCGCGGGGTTAGCACTGTCAATTAACAGAAAAACCCCCAAAACCAAACTCAGCGCCAGCGCCGGCCCTAAAAGGCCGGCGGTTTTCTTTTTACTCAGACTGAGCCAAGTAAAGCCAAAAGCGAATACCCCGGCAATGGTCCCGCCGACATTGGTGCCCAAAGCGGGGGCGCCGATACAGATCAAAATAAAACCGAAAAAGAGCAGCCCGCCCCAAGAGCCTAAACGGGGCTTTGAATCAATAAATGCAGATAAAAGAGCCCAGCCGGTGATGGCGGAGCCGATTAAAATCCCCATATACTCGTTGCCTAAGCCGTAAAAACGGGCGCCGCCGATGGGATCGTAACCCAGATAGGAAAAACGCATCAGCCAACTGCCTCTAAGAAGATCAAAAACCAAGGCAGCTGCCGTCGTCAAGGCAATCACCCTTATTTTCCCCAAGAAAGAAGGTTCCCTCCGGACCCAGAGGAATAAAGCCAAAGCCCAAAGAGGGAAAACCCAGCGGGGTCCGGCCCACCATAAAAGACCCTGGGGTACAGCGAGAAAAACCAAGAGTAAAAATTGGAGTGCTTTAATCAGCTCCGGATAGACTCCCTTTTTAATGATTAAAGCGAGCAGGGCCAAGCTGTAAAGAGCAATTTGGCTGCCTACAAAAACCCGCAGCACCTTCGAGCGTCTTTGGGAAATGCGGGTAATCCGCTGCCAGGTTTTTTGAACCTCTTTTATTCCACCCAGGCCCGGCTGCACAAAGATCTCCCGGCCAATAAACGGTTGATTATGTTCCGCCCCCAAGAGCGCTAGGATGGTGGGGGCAAAATCCATGTTAGTAATTAAGCCGGGCCAACGCGTTGTCCCCGAGCTTAAAAGCCCCTCCCCCAAACCAAGGGCAAGAGCCGGCGTAAGCCACTGGCCTTTTTTGGCCCCCGCCGCAGAGGGGTAGGGACTCAAGAGAAAAATTACCGTTCCTTCCCGCTTTTTCTCCCCGATCCTCTCCAAAAAGCGCCGAGCATCTAAACTAATTTTTTCCCTCACCGCCTCCCTTTGGGACGGCAAGAAAAAATCTTGGTATTGATCAAAACGGTAAGGATCGCCTAAATCCACAATAATAAGATCTTCTTGGGAGGCAAAAATCTGGTTTTCTAAAAAGTCGAAATCAGTTCTTTTTCCAAAAGGGTATCCTGGATCAGCTTTAAGGACCCTGCTGCCAATACTGCCCCGGGCCACCCTGCCCCCCTCATCCATAAGAACCAAGGGCGCCCAGCGTACTAAATCCGAGCCGTCGCTGCTGCCCAGGGCCAAACTTTGCAGGCCCGCTTCTTCCAGGGCGGTGCCTAAAGCACCGGGCACCACTTTGTAGTTAACTTTTTGAGCCTCTTGGATCAAAGCTATCTGCGGTTGGGTAATAGCTGCGCCTTCCCGGCCCGTATGGAGAAAATAGAGATTATGGGGATCCTCTTCTAGAAAGAAGCCGGCCCCCGCCGAGCCCACGGCGCGGGCTCCGGCTCCCAAGCTGAGGTAAGCAGCTGGTAGAGAAGCCCCGCCACCTCCCCTGGTGTTCAGTAAACCCCAGGCCTGGGCCGGCCCAAAATTAAAATCCCTTAGCTGGTCCCAATCAAGCCCATGCCAAAGGACGACAATAATCTGATCTGCGGCTAAGGACAAGGCTTTCTCCCCCCCGCCGGCCAGCAAAGAGATTAACAACAGAAAAATAAGAGTGCTCCGGAACCTCACGGCTTGGTCAAACCTTCATACAAAGCCCGGGTCTTTTTAACCATCTCCTCTTCCCCGAATTCCGTTTTGACCCGCGCCAGATTAAATTCCCCCATGGCTTTGGCGCGTCCGGGCTCTTTAAACAGCTGCAGTAAGGCCGCGGCTAACTCCGGGGCGTTCCCCGGGGAAATCAAAAACCCGCTCCGCCCTGGGACCACGGCCTCCCTTAAGGATGGCAGATTGGAAACAACTACAGGCAGTTTAGAAGCCATAGCTTCTAAGACACTGAGGTTAAAGCCCTCGTTGAGGCTGGGCAGGGCAAAACAGTCCCAAGCCGCCATCAATTGGGGGACATCTTCCCTCCACCCTAAAAAGTTTATCCGTTTTTCTAAACCCAGGCCCCTGCTGTATTTTTCCAACCTTTCCCGCTCCGGCCCATCGCCTACCACAACCAAGCGCAGGGCCGGCACGATTTTAGAAACCAAGGAAACAGACTCCAACAAAGTATTTATACCTTTACCGGGGATTAAACGGGCTACCGTCCCTACCACCTGGGCCTGCTCCGGTAAGTTTTGCAAACGGCGGGATTCCAGGGGAGAATGCCCTTGGAATCGATGGGAGGCAATCCCGTTGTGAATAGTGACAACTTTCGCCGCCGGGACATGGCGGACAATTTGGGAGCGGACTGCTTCTGAAACACTAATTATCGTATCCATCCCATTTAACATCCAACGCTGGATAAGGCTGTAACCGCAGCGGCCGAACACCGATTTTCCTTGGGGCAGAACATTGTGGGCCGTAAACAAAAAACGGCAGGACCGGAAAAAGCGCAGAGCAGAAGCAGTGATCAAAGCAGCCTTAAGGCCGTGAGCATGCACTATTTGAGCCTTTTCCCTTTTTAAAATTCGGCGCAGCCGGCGCGCCGCGGCATAATCTTGGGAAAAACTTAAACCATCTGCTAGTTCCAACGGTATGAACCGCCGTTTGCCGGCGAAGCTCTGCAGCAGGGAAGAAGGGGCCGCTAAAACAATTTCAAAATCCGGTATTCCGTCCAACAAATGCTGTAAGTGCTGTACAATCCCGCCCTCGGCGGGACGGACAACCCACACAATTTTCATGACCTTCTCCTTCCTGCGGTCCTCTCAATTATTTTAAACCAAATTTATTAATCAATACGGGGAATAATAAAAGAAGAAGGGAGGGATCTTATGCGCCGCAGAATGCTGGTAGTCCTTCTCATCCTGGGAATTGCAATCCTGGCGGCCCGGGATTTTGCTAACCGCAGCCCCGCTCGAACTGATCCGCCGGGCCGGGAGATACGATTCCTGCAGTTTAATTCTTTGGATCCCCTGCTCGGCTCTCCTTTGGCGGAACTGCAAAATTCCATAGACGGTATTTCCGAAGCAGCGCTGAGAGGCCACTGGTTTACCGCCTCCAGGGAACAAGAGGAATTGGAACGGATTTGGCTTGAGCTTAAATCCCAAAAAAAGGCCGGATTAGAAATCGAACAAGAAATCACCCGCC
>JAAYRS010000002.1 GCA_012518645.1 Bacillota bacterium | reverse complement strand
TGTAGGGCTGGTGGAAATTGAAAATGAACGCTATCGCCTAGCTTATGCCATCGACGAAAGTTTGCGCCTTTTGGAAGAATTGGAAAGGCTGTCGATCCAAGCCAGTGATGCGGTGGTCAACGCAGATGCGGTGCTGACAACGTTTCAAGAAGCTTTAATGCAGTTGGAAGTCCTGCAGGTGCAGATGCGCCAGTTAAATCAGGGTATTGCGGAGGGCGATGCTCAATCGTCCGGGGAACAGTTCTTGTTAAACCTCCTCTTGAACGGCTTATTTCAGACCTTGGCCCAGGCCGCGGTCAATGCAGGAGAAAATTCCTTGGATTCTTTAGAGAACTTGGATATTGAGGAAATGCGGATTAGTTTAAACGGGATCAGCGAGCAAATTAAAAATGTGCAGGAAATTGACGTGACAGCCATTATTGAGCAAATTCAATTCGTAGGTGATACCCTTCCCAATCTTCGGGACGAGGAAATTGGCCAGTCCATTCGGCTGATTAATACCTATCTGGGGGGCCAGGTAATTCCCGGGGAGCGTATTCAGATCTTAGTGGAAGGGCAGGCAGTGGACGAAAAAAAACTGGAAGAGACTTTTCGGGCTGAATTAAATCATCCTTACCTGCACACCTATTCCACCTCGGTGGGGATGGTTAATCCCGATGCCCGAGGGGAGATTTTTAGGATTCTTAAGGAAGTCCGTTCCATCGTAGCCGGGTTATTAGCTATAATTTACACCGGGGTTGTTTTGATTCTGGACCATGCCACCGTTTTCAGCACCCTTAAATATTTGCGCTCCTGTGAAAAAAGCAGGCCCCGGGGCTTGCTGAAAGCTTGGAATCCCTTCCTTTTCTTCGGGGGCTTTTTGGGGATTTTAGTTTTAAGCAGCGTTTATTATTTAAGTAAAGCCCAAATCCCCTTCGCCACGGCGCCGGTTATTGCTTTCGTTGGTTTCGGCTTGGGATTTTTAACGGCTTTATTTTCGGAGCGCTTCAGCCCTGTTGATCCCATGGAAGTAATGGCGGGCCAAGCTTTGGGTTTATCTAACGTACAGATTATGCGGGAAATAGTAATCCCGCCCAGCAGGCCTGGTTTGCTGAATCTGCTTAACCGCTGGAAACAGCAGTTTAAAAAGAGGTGAACGGAAATGCTGCGAATCGAAAACTTAAGGAAACAATACGGCCCTGTTGTGGCTTTGGATGATGTGGATTTAACGGTTAGCCCGGGGGAAATTGTAGCCGTGATGGGCCCCTCCGGCTGCGGTAAATCTACCTTGATCCGCTGTGTAAACCGCCTTACTGAACCGGATCAGGGCATAATCTATTTTCAAAATCAAAATGTTTTAGCTTTAAACAATGGGGAATTGCAGAAATTAAGGCGGAAAATCGGTTTTATTTTTCAGCAGTTCAATTTAATTTCCCGCTTAAGTGTGGCCGAAAATGTTATGTTTCACTTGGTCTTGGGGGGGATGGAGCGCAGCCAGGCAGTGCTCCGGGCGGAAGAGGCCTTAAAGAAAGTTGGATTGGAGGCCGCCTCCCAGCGCTATCCTCGGGAGCTGAGCGGCGGGGAGCAGCAAAGGGTGGGCATTGCCCGGGCGTTGGTCACAAATCCCCGCCTGATGCTCTGGGACGAGCCGACTGCTTCTTTAGATCCTATTTTAGTTGCAGAGGTACTGGAAGTTATGGAGGAATTGGTCCAGAGCACCGGCACCACCATGGTCATTGTTACCCATGAAGTCTCTTTTGCTTTGCGGGTGGCCAACCGCGTAGTCTTTATGGATCAAGGCCGGATTGTTGAAGAAGGCCCTCCGCAGGTTGTTTTGGAGAAGCCGCGCTCAGAAATCGGGCTGCGCTATAAGAAGCTTTTGGCAAGCTGAATTTAGGAAAAGAGGAAAAACAGAATCCATGCCGAAAAATAGACAAAGCCGAGAATATTCTCGGCTTGCTTGATATAAAGAAAAACGATGGGGGTTTGGTAAAAATTCCCCTTTGGGGATAATTGCAGGGAAGTTCACTGTCCAAGGGGAATTAAGTCCTATGTTGCTTAAGGAGGAGGAAGCCCAAGGTATGAATCCTAAAATTATGATTGTTGGTGGTGATTATACCAGCGATCGGTTTGGGTCCGCTTTAGCACAGGCGCTTTTGGAAAAATGTCCCCTGGCCTCCCTTTTCGGAATAGGCGGGCCTTTAATGAATGCCGCCGGTGTTGAGCTATCATATGATATTTCGGAAATGGTTAGTTTGGGGGTCTTCCAATCTATCAAAGGGGCCCATATAGTTAAGCGTTTGATTAAGCGGGTTGCAGAGGCTATTGATCAAAAACAGCCTGACTTGGTCCTGCAAATCGGTCTGCCCGTTTTCGGCCTGCGTTTACTGGAAATAGTGCAGACTAAAGACATTCCCGTTTTGTATTACTACACTCCTTTCAGCCGCGGTTTCCTAAACGTTAAACCGGGTGATTTTGCCAAGGTCGTAACTAAAGTGGCCGGTATCAGCCGCTTCGAGACGGATTTGTGTCAAGAAGCCGGGATCGAAGCGGAGTTTGTAGGCCATCCTTTGCTGGATCTAGTGCAAGTCCCGGCCCGGAAAAATCGGAGAAAAACAAAAGGGGGAAGCCGGAATTCCTCGATTATTGGAATTTTACCCGGGTCACGGGAAGTGGAAGTGAAAAATGTTTTACCTACGGTCTTAAAATCTTTAGAGCAGCTGAGGAAGAAAGATCCCAACATAGAAACGGTTATCTTCATGCCCCCTTCAATCGATGGGGATTTTGCGGAAAAGACTCTGAAACAAGGGTTGGACCACGGGTTTAGGTTAGAGCGGGAAACTTGTCGGGCTTTAGAAAATGCCGACCTGGCGGTGACCTCTATCGGTACTTGTTCCCTGGAGGCTTCGCTGGCGGGGATCCCCTCTTTGGCGGTATACAAAGTACCCAGCACTACTTATTTTATTGATAAACTGCTGAACCGGAAACCTTATATGACCATAACCAACAATATACTGCGAAAGACTGTAATACCTGAATATATTCAAAGCGACCTCAGCCATGCCCGCCTGGCAGAGGCAATCTGGGACCTGCTCCACAATGAGCAAGCCCAACAGGCTATGCTGGCCGAATTTACCTGCTTGCCGCGGGAATTAGGCGGAAAGGGCTCAATTGGGCGGGCGGCGGATCTTATTTTGGAAATGGCGGGATGTGCAAAATAATGGGGCTTATTGCTAAAAAGCTGAATAAAATGTATGGGAAAAGGACTGTGGTCCAGGAGGTGGACTTTTCTGTTCAGCGGGGTAAAATTGTAGGTTTGCTTGGGCCTAACGGTGCCGGTAAGACAACTACCTTTGCTTTGATTATTGGGTTGGAAAAACCGGGATCAGGCCGCATTTTTTTGGACGATAAGGAAATAACGGAACTGCCCATGTACAAGAGAACCCGTTTGGGCCTGGGCTTTCTTCCTCAAGAACCCTCTATTTTCCGCAAGCTGACAGTAGAAGAAAACCTGCGGGCTGTCTTAGAGCTGCGCCCATTGCCCAAGAGGGAAAAAGAAGATTTACTAGCAAGTTTGCTGCAGGAGTTTAACTTGCAGAAAGTCCGTGAACAAAAAGGTTATCAGCTTTCCGGAGGAGAGAGGCGCCGCACAGAAATTGCAAGGGCAATCGCCCTCAGTCCTTCTTTTCTATTTCTTGATGAACCGTTTTCCGGTATTGATCCCATAGCTGTGGGGGAAATCCAGGAAATTGTGGCCCAGCTGCGCCATCGCAATTTAGGGATCGTAATTACCGATCATAATGTCCGAGAAACGCTGCGCATTACAGATCGGGCTTATATCATGCATTTGGGTAAGATTTTAGTTTCCGGCTCTACAGAGGAATTGGCCCAAAATGAGCTGGCCAGGACTTACTATCTAGGAGCCAATTTTTCACTTTAAAAAGCAGGTGTTCGAAGTCAGGTGAGATAATGACATATGGTTTTGTTCTAATTTTAACCTTAGTGACTGTGGGGGGCGTAATCGCCTATATTGGGGATCGGGTCGGCATGAATATCGGGCGGAAAAAGCTTACCTTATTTGGCCTGCGGCCCAAGCACACCAGTATTTTGGTGACCATTATTGCCGGCGTAGTTATTGCCTCTGCTTCTATAGGGGTTTTGACCATTGCTTCCCAAGATGTGCGCATTGCTCTTTTTAGAATGAAGGAAATTCAAAGTGAATTAGCGGCGCTGCAGACTAACTATGAGAGAATGAAACAGCAGAGGGATCTAGCCCAAGAAGAATTGGTGGAAGCGGAAATTAGGATCAATCAAGCCTTGGCCAGTTATAGTGAGGTTATTGAGGATTTGGAAGAAGCACAGGGGGAAATGAGCCGCCAACAGAAGGCCATTGCTGAAAACGAAAAAATTATCCTGAATATGGAAGCGGAAGCCCTGGCCCTACAGGGTAATATAGAAGAGCTGCAGCGGAACTTTGACGAGTTGGTAGGTTATTATTTCCAAGTATCGGCTGCCTTTGGGCAGATCCGGGAAGCGAATATTGCCTTTAAAGCCAGCGAAGTCATTTTGACCACAGTGATTAAAGAAGGTTTGAACCGCCAAGAAGTCTACGCCCGTTTAGAGGATTTCCTTAAGGAAGTTGATCAAGTTGCTTACCGCCGCAGTGCCCGGGCCCAAGAATCCGGCACTTACCAGGCGATAGATGTTCATCCTGCGGCTTTGGATTTTGCGGTAGAAGATGTTCTCTTAACCAAAGGCGATGTAGTTGTGCGGGCTGTCAGCGAAAGCAATACTATTCCGGGGGTCCCCGTGGTAGTCTACTTGGAAAACTACCTGGACCAAATGGTGTTTTCAAAGGATACCGTTTTAACCTCCACCAGCTGGGATCCGCGGGGAGGGGTGGAAATAGATCTGGTTATCCTACAGATTTTAGCTCAGGCCAACAGTATGGCTTTGGAGGCGGGCATGGGTTTAAGTAAAGACGGCACCGCCGTGTCTTTGCCCGGTGATGCATTTTTGGAAGCCATCATCGGATCCCGGGATTTAACCAAACCAGTCCAAATTGAATTAATAGCAGCCCGGGATACTTGGCGGGCCCAGTCGCCTATGCAGGTGTATTTAAAAATTGTTTCCTAATTTGATTTTCCCAAAAGATGCTAAATCAAGCTAAGCAGGAATTTGGGATTTGTTGTGGAAAAGTCCTATTAATTGTACGTTTTCTTTAGATTAACCTTCAGCTGGCGGTCTTGATTTCGGGGTCGGAATGTTTAGTCCTGCTCCTGGAAAAAGATCGGCCTTTGAGAAGGATTTGGAGGAAATGTATAGAACTACATTGCATTGCAGAGTATTATTTTCAGTACCTTACAGGTGAGACGGGGGAGAGGAGGTGCCCGAGGTTTCCGAAAACCGAAGGTACTGGAGGATGGACGCACTTTTGCCGGTTGGAAAATGAGGGAACATGGAAACTCAAGGATGACCGGCGGAAGGGTTTTCGTCAACATATTAAGACAGATTAATGAACTGAAAACCAAGGGGGTAAAATGAATATGAAATTAAAAAGACTTGCACTGGTATTGGCCATCGTAATGATTGCCGGTACCGTCGCACCTGCGTTGGCTAAAAGTCCTTTTGCCGATGTCCCCGCGGATCACTGGGCCTACGATGCTATTGTTGAGTTGGCTGCTGCTGGTCTAATTGAGGGATACCCGGATGGGACTTATGGCGGTTCCAGAATGATGACCCGGTACGAAGCTGCCATGGTTTTTGCCAGGGCTTTAGCTCGTTTGGAAGGGAAAATCGCAGAAACCGATGTCTTAGCGGAACTGGATCTGATTAAAGCCGAATTAATGGATGAAATTAAAGCGGAATTAGAGGCCCTGGATGTTCCGGTAGAGACCAAGGTTTTGGAAAAAGTTATTGTAGAAAAAGAACTGGATGAAGAAGCCCTTGCTCGCGTAAAAGCGGTGGAGAAGAACCTGGAGATGCTGGGCGGCGACATTGCTTATGTTGAGCATCGGATGATTGGTTTGGTAGATGGTATCCGCTATGACTTAGATAAGCTCCAGGAAGGGTTTGATGGCCTCTCTGACGCTGTCGCTGAGCAGCCGTCTCTAGAAGAAATCGAAGAATTAATTGCTGCTAAACTGGAAGAAGGTATTTTAGAAGCGGCCCTCAGTGCTAAAGAAGTAGTGAAAGAAACCGTTGTGGTAGAGAAAGTTGTTGAGGAAATCGAAGTTGACGGGTTGACCGAAGAAGATGTGGAAGCAATTGCTGAAGCTTTAATCGCCGGCCAGCTCCAGAAATATGATCTGCTCCTCGACGAAACAAGAGAACATCTCTATGCAATCTACACTCGGTTGGATGATGTAGAGGCTGCCCAAGCCGAAGCAGCTGCCGCTATTAAAGAACTGGAAAAAGTAAGGCTCGGCGGCAAACTTGACTTTGATTCCAGCAATAAAGAAGACGAATTTGAACACACCCAAAGTGTTGCTTTGGATCTTTATCTCAAACCCGCAGACGGTGTTAACGTAAAAGCCTTCTTAAAAGGCGGGGTTAATCCTGCAGACGGAAAGCTAAGCGGTTTAAGCTTCTACGGTGCAGAGGTTACTTCCGAATCCTTAATCAAACGGTTTGTAGCCGGTTACAAGGCGGTCCAAAATAGTGAAATCAGCTCTAGGTTCTCCGGCTATGCTTTATCAGTCGGCGGTGCAAGGGGCACTGATTACGCTTATCTGGGCTTAGCTGATTTGGATCTGTTTAAGAACTTTAGTGGCAACGTTTTTGTAGGCTCTAAAGATGCCGGGGCATCATCTGATGTTGAGATGGCCTTGGCCCTGAAATACGAGCTTATTCCCGAACTGGGATTAAAAGCCACAGTGGCCGGCCGTAAAGGCTCCGCCAACGCTCTGCCGGAGGCGGAAGGCGTGTATGCCGGAATCTTTGGCGATCTCTTAGGGGTCACCTACGGCGGCGACTTTGCCCTTGATTTGAGAGCAGAAGAGGACAATATGCTCTTTGGCGGCTCTCTCGATGCTGAATTTCTTGATTTCCTGACCTTGAAAGGGAAATACATTACTGCTCAGGACAATTACGACATTGGCAGACCGTTTGTTGCTGATGATGTCTCCAGCTTAATGGAACTGGGCGCCGGAGTTGATTTCTTAGGTATCGAAGTTGATGGCGGCTACTACCGCGAGTTTGCTGACTTCGAAGATGCCGTGATTCAAGCTTACAGATTTGGTGCCGGTGCTGAATTTGACCTCTTCGTCCCCGTGGAAATTTCTGCTGAATACGTTTCTAACGAACGGGAAGAGCAAAAAACCCACGCCGAAGTCAAAGTTGGCGTTTCCCAAGAACCTGACCTAGGTTTCCGCTATGGCGCAGACTTTGCCCTAATTTTGGGTGAATACGCTAAAAACGGAAATTGGAAGAATGGCGGTATCACTGACCAAGATGTAAACATTATCGGCGCTAATGTTGGTTACAAAACCGGCTTGCGCGGAGCGGTTCTAGATCTTGGCTACGGTGCCAGCTTCAGAATGCCTGTGAAACCAGAGGGCGACAATGTCCTTACTCATGAGGTTGACCTTGGCTACAACTTTACCGACGACGTAAAGCTAAGTCTAGGCGGCTCTCTCAAGCACAAGCTGGAAGAAGATTACGAATTCGACTGGGAATACAGTGCTGGTTTAGGAATCAGTTTCTAAGCTGAATGTGATTTGCAAGGCCCTCCCCGCGGAGGGTCTTTTTTTACCCACAGAAAGGTTTTATATTTTTCGAAACTGTTTAATAGAGAAACAGGTGATATAATGAACGTGGTGGCTGTCGATCCCGGGCGGGAGAAATGCGGGATAGCCGTAGTGGCGGATGGAGAAGCCTTAAAGCAGCAGGTAGTGGAGCGCCGTTGTTATCTGCAGGTACTGGAGAGAATTTTCGAGAACTATAGGATCGAGAAAATTGTAATAGGCGATGGAACGGGATCGGCTGAATTCGTGACAGAGATCGGCAGTGCTTTCCCTGCTTATTCTATCAGCGTCGTTGACGAATATCGCTCTACAGAAGAAGCTAGGCTTAGATACTGGCAGGAACATAGGCCCAGGGGCTGGCGGCGGGTATTACCCACTAGTATGCAAGTTCCTCCGGAACCCTATGACGACTATGTTGCGCTTATCCTAGCGGAACGCTTTCAAAAGACAAACAAGCTGTAATTCTTGGAATTATATTTCTAAAGCAGGTTTTTTAGGCGCCTTGGAGAAATAAACCAAGGATAAGGAGAAAAATAAAGGGGGGGACTTTCTTATGGATAAAAACAAGCTTTTTGTCTTTCTGTTGACCATTTTGATAAGTATACCCCCGGGGCCTGTTTTTGCCAATTCTCCCCAAGGTGCTGCGTCCGCAATTTTAACCGAAAATTGGGTCTACAGCGCCATAGCCGATTTAGGCCGCGGCAGGCCTATCCCTGATTTTGTTATTTCACAGGAAATGACACGTAATCAAGGTGCCTTAATGTTAGCACGCCTTCTTCAGTATTTAGCCGGCGAAGCTCACCTGGAATCTCGGCGTTTTGGAATCAGCCGGGACGTCTACCTAGACAGTATAATCACTAACTATAACCAAAAGGCGCCGCAGGAACAGGTATTAACAGGCACTCAGGTTGAAACCTTGTATCGCTTAGCCTTGGAATTCCAACGGGAATTGGAAATTCTCGGTTATGCTATTCAGGATTTCAACTGGCTTTCCAATTCTTTTTGGCACTTGGAAGCCAATAATCTCTTTTCAACGCGGCCTGTTTTGATGTATTCAGAACAGGCAGTAGCTGCTGTCCGCAAGCGGGAAAATAGGGTTGATTCCTTAGATAAAAACGATGAAGAAATTCTAAAGAGCTATGTACCGGACCAAGAAAATGCCGCTGCCCCCAGGGAGATCAGGAATCTCTGGACCGGTTCCTTTGATTCCGCTTTGCAATCTCTTTTGATCCGCAATACCTTTGTGGCAGAACAGGAGCAGACGGAACCGGGGCCCTCCTTACAAATTGGATCGTTGGAGTTAAGCGGGGGGATCCGCCCGGTACAGAGCGGCACTCAATTCGGAGAAGATCTTCCGCTGGCGGAGGGAGGCGCCGCCTACGGAATTTCTGTTAAATATGGAGACCTAGCCCTCCGGACCGCTGTGGATCATTTGGCCCTGGATCAATCCCAGGCCAAAAAAATTATTAGTACTGCTGTGGACCTCAGTCTGGACTGGGCGGAACTTTTCACCGTTAATGCCGGGTATAAGCATATCGAAGGGCCCCAGGATATTTTTGATGAAGATCCCGTTAGGCCTACCACAACTTCACTAGGATTGGAAGTCCCGATCCCCCGGGGTAAAGTGCGCCTGGATGTAACTCAAAGCTGGCCTAAGCTGAAGGCTTTGTCCGGAGCGGAGGATTCCGGCAGTGAATCTGATTTTAACGTTTTCCTACCTAAAAATACCGCCGAATTAGGCCTTAGTTATGAGTTTGAAGATGACAGCGCGCTGCGCTTAAACTACAAACTAATTGATTTCAGTAATGTGGAACAAAACTACGGGGCTACAGCAGAATTTTCCATTAAATTCTAATTTTAAAAAGGAGGTCGGATTTTGAAAAAAATTTTAGGGACTATCTTAGCAGTCATTCTGGCCTTTACTGTATTATCCGGTTCCGTTTGTGCTGTAGGAACCCCTCTTTCTGATCTGGAACTTGTTGAAACGGTGCTGTATGGCGAACCCCGGGACGGGGCCTTATTGGAGCGGATTGAACAGATAGAAATGGATATCTACGGATCCCCTCAGGAAGGTGCTGTACTTATCCGCATCGATCGGATTTACGGCTTCTTAGAAAATCCTCAAGATGCCGAGGGGGGATTGAAATTACAGCTTAATTTAGCAGAGTGGGGCTTTACAACCAGTATCAGGACAGAGCTGCCTTTACTAAAACGCTTGGAAAATATGGAAACAATTTTATTCGGCGGGCCCCAAGCAGGCGAAATCTCTCGGCGTGCCAGGGATTTAATGCTTGCTATTTGGGGTACTACGAAACTGGACGTCCAGGAAGTAAGCCTTCCGGAACATAGTTTAGTTAAAATAGAGCTGTTGGATCCCGTAGATTCGGGCCAGGCCCAAGCCGATGATGTCGTTAATTATCGGGTGGTGGAAGATGTTGTAGTGGAGGGGCGGGTGGTAGTTCCTTCGGGTGTGCTGGGCCAGGGGCGAATTGTAGAAGTCAGCTCTGCCAGGCGTTTAGGAAAGGACGGCCGTGTTGTTATTGATTTTGGGCGTATTGCTTCTTTGGACGGCACTTTAATAAAATTAAAAGTAGATGAACGGGCTACGCAAGAAAACAAATCTTTGGAGTTGGCTGCCGGGGCCAGTATGGCCGGGGTTATCCTCTTGGGGCCGGTGGGCTTGGTAGGCGGCTATTTCGTCAAAGGTAAGGATGTAAGAATTGAAAGCAACGTGGAATTTTACGTAGAAACGGCCCGGACCGCCAGGCTTTCCGGTTTCTTTATGGGACCGGCCCTTGATCTCTAGTCCCGTTTTTGTAAATCAAAGAGCCGCGGCCGCTTGGTTTAGCGGTTCTTCTTTTAGATCGGGTTTTTCTTAAGTAAACGTCAATACATATGAGGTGAAAAGCGGCATGGGAAAAGAGCGGACAGGCCTTCTTCTGGCTTTACTGATAGTGATTTGTTTTTGCAGCCAATCCGCTGCGTCCACTGAGTACTTATTAGGGGTAGGCGATACTCTTAGAATTTCGGTTTGGGGCCATCCCGAATTAACTGTAGATGTTGAGGTCCGTCCCGATGGTTACATAACCTTTCCGTTGGTTGGGGATCATTGGGCAATTGACAAAAGCAGCAGGCAGTTAAGCGGGGAACTCCAGGAAATCTTGGCCAACTTCGTGGTTAACCCGCAAGTTACTGTAATCATCCAAGGCTTTCGGACTTTGCAAATTCAAATTTTGGGAGAAGTAAAGTCCACAGGCTACTACGAGCTTAAGGCGGGTTCCCGCCTTCTGGACGTGCTGGCTTTAGCCGGCGGGCCGACTCCCGCGGCGGATTTAAGCAAAATCTCCATAACTCGTTACTTCCTGGGTACTTTGGGGCCGAAAGAGGAAACTCAGGTGTTTCAAGTCGATGCCAATCAGTTTATCCTAAGCGGCTCCCTTGACGCCAATCCTTTAGTCCAAGACGGGGATCTTATTTTCGTCCCCGCTTCCGGCCAGGCCATCATTTTTGGGGAGGTCCGCCAACCAAGCAGCTATGATTTGGGTACCGGCCTTGATCTATTGGATCTTTTGGCCTTGGCTGAAGGGGCCTTGGAATCAGCCGATCTGGAAAGGGTGGTTTTAACCCGCCGGGCGGAACAGGGCTCGGTGGAAAAAATTATTAACGTCCAAGGGCTCCTGGAGGGCCGCGGATCTGCTGTGCCCCTTAATCCCGGCGACCTTGTTTTTGTACCCCCCAAACAAGAGGTCATTGTTTTGGGGGCTGTCTTGGAACCGGGCAGTTATGTTTTAAAAAAAGAAACGACTTTAGTAGATATCTTGGCCCAAGCGGGAGGGGTAACCCCGCAGGGGGACAGTACTCAGATTATCATCACCAGAAATAGTCAAGGAGAAGAAGAAATCTTAAAAGTCAATGCTTTTCCTGTCCTGAGGGGAAGAAAAGGCGGCCAAAACCCTCTTCTGGCCGCAAGTGACTTAATCTTTGTCCCTGAAGGGCATTACCAGGCCCTGGTCTTGGGTCAAGTGGAAAGGCCCGGTTCGTATCCGGTAGGGGAGCAGACCAGGGTTTTAGATTTGCTGGCCGAAGCAGGAGGTACCAAAGAGCTGGCGGGCGAAAAAATTAACCTGACCCGGGCAGGGGAAACCAAGGAGATAGATCTCGGTGCCTTGGAGCGCCTCGGCCTACAGAATGAAAAAATTCTGCCCGGGGACATCCTTTATGTTCCGGAAGGATTGAGGCAGGTCTTGATTTTGGGCGAAGTGCGCAGCCCCGGTTATTATCAATTTCGTTTCGGGGATCGGGTTTTGGAAGCGGTGGGATTGGCAGGCGGGTTTTTAGAAAGCGCTGCACTGGAACAAGTATCCCTAAGGCGTCAAAATGAATCAGAAGTAGAGCTAAGGACTATTGATTTTGAACAGCTTTTGGAAAACAGGTATTCGGCAGATAACGTTTACCTGCAGGACGGCGATGTCATTTTGGTGCCCAAAAGCAGGCGCAGTACTTTAGTCTTAGGGGAAGTGCGTAATCCTGGCTACTACTTGTTTACCCGGGGCGAAAAGATCTTGGATGCTGTGGCCCGGGCCGGCGGTTTTACATCCGATGCGGATCTTAGCCAAGTGCTGGTGCGCCAAGAAACAGATTCCGGCCTACGGGCAAGCCGAGTGGATTTAAGTTACGAATCCGATTTAGACCTAAATAATGTGGCTCTAAAGGGCGGGGAAATTATTTCTGTCCCCAAGGCTGATCGTACGGTTTTAGTATTTGGGGGAGTGGTTCGGGCCGGAGCCTATGTCCTTCCCGCCGGGGGCAGGGTCTTAGATGTCTTAGCCCTAGCAGGGGGACTTGAATCACCAAGCAGCTGGCAGGATGTGATTATGACCCGGCAGGAGCCGCAAGGCGAAAAAATCTGGCATTTGAATTATGAGGAATTGATGACCGCCCAGAGCGAATTCAATTTACCCTTGCTTGGCGGGGATGTGCTTTATGTGCCCGAATCCAGAAACCAGATTTTAGTTTTGGGGGAAGTACGCAGCCCGGGAGTATTTAATCTGCCGTTAGGGGCTAGGGTTATGGATGCGATTGCCTTAGCCGGGGGCCCTTTAGAAAGGGCCGCTTTGGAAAATGTGGGGATTTATAGGGATGGTACAATCCAGGATTCTGAGGTTGTAGCCATGGGCAAAGACAAGCTCCTTTTTACCGGAGACGCAGAAGAAAACCCCCTTTTGAAAAGGGGCGATATTATTTACGTGCCGGAGACCAAAAAGCCTAATTGGACTAAAATCTTCAGTTTTATCGGCGGCATAAAAACTTTTTCAGATTTATTGAGAGGGTTTATCCCCAGATAGAGGTGGCAAAAATGGAAATGGAAGAAATGGATCTCCGGGAATATTGGGAAATAATCCTAAAAAGGCGGGGTCTGATTTTCCTGGTCTTTTTGGCGACTGTTCTCGCGGTGACAGTCTATAGTTTTTTAGCTACTCCAGTTTACGAGGCGACCAGTACCCTGATGGTGCACGAACAAGGTGGAGCCGCTCAGATGATGCTCTTTGATTCCTTAGGGGGAATGGCAAAAAATGCAGCACAAAACTATGTCCAAATTATGAAAAGCCGGAATATCCTAGAAAAAACCCGGGCGGAATTGGGCCTGGAACAGAGCATAAAAAAGCTAAAGCAAGCTCTTACTATCCATCCGATCCAAGGTACTGATATTCTTGAGGTTAGTATGCAATCCACTGATCCCGAAGAAGCCATGCTTTTTGTTAATCAGCTAACGGAAGTTTTTATCGATTGGAATCGCCTAACCAAGCAGGAAGAACATAGAAGCGCCCGTTTGTTTATTGAGTCGCAGCTGGCGACAGTTTCTGAAAACTTGCGTCAAGCAGAGGAAAGGCTGCGCCATTTTAAGGAGACGGAAAAGACATTGTCGCCGTCGCAAGAGACAGTGGCCGGAATTGAAGAACTAGCAACTTTAGAATCGGGCTTGTCCCAAGTCAGTATCAACAAAATGGAAACAGAAGAGCGGATTGCGCAAGTAAGGAGTAAGTTGGAAGAACAAGAGGAAACCTTGATTTCCTCTACAACCATAAGTGAAAACCGCTTTGTTACGGAATATCGGGCCCGGTTGGCAGATTTAGAGATCGCCCTTTCCGGGGCTAAGGAGAAATATACGGAGCGGCATCCCTCTGTTTTAGCTCTGCAGGCAGAGATCGAGGATGTCAAAGCTAAACTGGCTGAACAGGTGGAGCGGGTTATCGGGACCGAAACCAGAAGCCTCAATCCCATTCATGGTGAATTATACGGAAGTTTGATCCGTTTAGAAGTGGATTTCATGGCCCTGCTGGCCCGCCAAGAGGCTTTGGAAAGCCTAATTAGGGCCAGTGAAGCTAAGCTGGGCCGATTGCCTACTAAGGAGCTGGAATTAGCGAGATTAATGCGTGACGCCAAGGTTTTGGAAGAACTTTTTATTATGCTTCGGACCAGAAATGAGGAAACCCGGATTGCTGAAGCGGTGCAAACTGCTGATGTACAGGTAATTGATAATGCTATTTTACCAACAATTCCGGTTAAGCCCCGGATTAAATTAAATATCGCTATTGGAGCGGTTTTGGGCGTCTTTTTAGGAGTGGGTTTAGGGTTCCTCCTAGAATTTACGGACAACACTTTGAAGACTAAAGAAGAGGTGGAGTCTTTTCTGGGGGTCCCGGTTTTGGGGCAGATCCCTGTTTTTAATTCGGAGGACAAAAGCGGACGGAAACGGGGAGTTTTTGGTTGGGGAAAGGCGGTGGAGCGATGAGAAAACGGCGTTTGATTATTCACGATGATCCCAAAGCTGTAGAGTCTGAAGCGTTCCGAATCTTAAGAACTAATTTAGAATTCACCAGCCCGGATCGGGAAATAAAAACGCTGCTGATAACCAGCGCCGGGGCCGGTGACGGCAAATCAATAGTGTCCTCCAACCTTGCTGTGGCTTGGGCTAATTCAGGCCGGCGCGTTCTTTTGGTGGGCGCTGACTTACGCAAACCTACCCTTCACCGGATCTTCTCTGTCTCTAACGCACCGGGGCTGACCTCTTACTTAACGGGGCAGGCCTCCCTGGAGGATGTAATCTTAGACAGCGGCCGCCGGGGATTGGATTTGATTCCGGGGGGGCCGATACCCCCTAATCCGGCGGAGTTGTTACAAAGTAAGGTTATGTCCGACCTTATTTTGAAATTGCGGGCACTTTATGACTATGTTATATTTGATGGCACCCCTGTTATTGCTGTGGCCGATGCCATGCTTTTAGCCCATCGCGTTGATGGCACTGTTTTAGTCCTTAGCGCTTACAAGGTACCGAAAGAAATGGCTTTATACGCTAAGGAACAGCTGGAGAAGGCTCAAGCCCGCCTTTTAGGGGTGGTCTTAAATGGGGTGCGCCTTCAAGATCAAAGAGGATACCATCACTATTTCTACTATGACGAAAGCCGGACGGAGCATGCCCAATGATCGATTTACACACTCACATTTTGCCTTTTGCGGATGATGGGGCGGCGGATTTGAAGACGGCTTTAGCCATGGGCCGGGCCGGGGAAAAACAAGGGTTAACAACCATAGCGGCCACGCCCCACTTTTATTACCTCCCCGATTGGGACCTGATTAAGGACAAAGTGGAAAGCCTGCAAAGAGAATTTCATCGGGAGGGCTTAGGAATAACTCTGGTTTCCGGAGCGGAACTGCTTTTAGAACCGAACCTTTCCAAGCTGCCCTTGGAACAAATTCCCACCTATGGCGATCAAGGGAAATATTGTCTAATCGAGTTTTCTTTCCGGCAGATTTCAGTTTATCTAAATCAAGTTATTTTTGATCTGCAGGTTAAAGGGATTACTCCAATTATTGCCCATCCCGAGCGTTATCTAGCTGTAATTCGGGATCCGAACATTGTTTTGGAGTGGATTGACCTGGGCTGTTTAATCCAGATCAACACTGGCAGCGTTTTGGGGTACTTCGGCCCAAAAATTAAAGAAACAGCGAGAATAATGCTAACTCACCAGATGGCTCATTTTTTAGGCAGCGATGGTCATAATTTAAAGGGACGCAGCCTTAATTTAAGGAAGGGATATGAGGCTGCTGCTAAAATCTTAGGAATTGAGATGGCCCACAAGATGGTGGCCGATAATCCGGCAGTAGTTTTATCCGGTGAGTTTCTGGAGATAGATGAACCTCTCCGCTATAAACAAAAAAAGCGCTTTTTTTTCTTTTAGGGCGGGTTTTGCCCCATCCGTCCGGGGAAGGGGAATGAATCAGTGCTTCACTGGCTAGCAGTTTTTGCTTATGTCTTTCTGATGTTTTTGAGTGCCGGCAGAGAAGAGTCCAGCGCTCGATTTACCAGGCATTTTTTGCAGAAATTCTGGCCTGGGCTGTCTCCGGCCGGCCTTAGGCTTTGGGTGTTTTGGATTAGGAAAGCCGGGCATGTCTTGGCTTATGCCTTTTTGACTTTAATCACCTATTTTGCTGCTAGGAAGACAAGAATGCCGGAGAGCCGGGCTCTTCCTTTTGCTTTGATTTTTGCTTTAGCGGTGGCGGTGCTGGATGAGGAATATCAAAGAAGGCTGCCTTACCGCAGCGGGACTTGGAGCGATGTTCTAATTGATGGGATAGGAATTGGAATTGTGGGGCTGGGAATCTACTTGGAAGTAAGAAAAAAGAAGCGTTTTGAGGTGAGTGAAGATGTTGAAAACGAATGAATCTAAATTGGTAATGTTATCTGTCGTAGGGGTAATTACGCCTCCTTTGCAAAGAGGGCCTTACCGGGTCGACCGGGAGGGGAAACCTTTTATTCTCCCCGGCACCGGCGGTATTAGCTATAACGTTAAAGTGGGGGATCCAGCTTTTGGCTGGGCCGGCGATCATATTGAACCGGGGGTATCCACAGCAGCCTCTGTTGAGGATCGCTCCGCTCCCAAAAATCGGGCTTATAATACTTTGGCCTGTGTCGGCAATGAGGCCATTGTTGTCTCCGGTGATGCTAAAGGAGCCAGGGGAGTGGTTACGGGGATGCACGGCGGCATCGAGCACGTCCTGATTGATTTTGCCGACCATGACTTAGAAAAGATGATCATTGAAGATAAGATCCTAGTGAAATCTTTTGGACAAGGCCTTCAATTAACGGATTATCCCGGGATCACAGTGCGCAATTTTGATCCAAGACTTTTAAATCTACTAGATGCGGAGCCCAAAAAGGGTAAGCTGGTTCTTCCCGTGGCTAAAAAGATACCTGCTAAATTCATGGGTTCCGGGTTGGGCAGCCCCTCCACTGCTTCCGGGGACTACGACATTACCACTTCTGACCAGGAGGAGATTAAATCTTTAGGGATCGATCAACTGAAATTCGGTGATTTAGTGGCTTTAGAGGATTCCGATAATAGGTTTGGCCGCAGTTACCGGCGGGGAGCCCTTACGGTAGGTATTGTGGTCCATTCGGACTGCCTTTTAGCAGGGCACGGCCCAGGTGTGACCACGTTATTTACCGCTGTTGACGGGAGTTTGCAAGTAAGATTGGAGCCTAGCGCCAACCTGGCGGAAATTTTAAAAATAGGGCGTTTCCGTCCGGAAGACGCCCTGTAAACTTTTTTACTTCTTGCCCAGCTCGAAAACTTCGATTCCCGCAAGGGATTCCTGCACCAATCCTTCCACATCCAATTCTCTTTCGGCTTGGAACACCTGCTCTAAGGTAGGCCTGGTGGCGGGGTTTTTGGGAATAAAAACGGTACAGCAATCCTCATAAGGGAGGATGGAGGTTTCATAGGTACCGATTTGAACCGCTAAATCTATTATTTCTTGTTTGTCCAAGCCGATTAAAGGCCGGTAAACGGGAGTGGTCGTAACGGCGTTGATAACGTAAATACTTTCCATGGTCTGGCTGGCAACCTGGCCCAGGCTGTCTCCGGTAATCAGGGCATAGCTCTGTTCTTTAGCGGCCAAAGCAGCTCCTATCCGCATCATAAAGCGGCGCATCAGGGTGATGCTCAGCGAAGGGTAGCGGTTTTGTTGGAGGGCTCTTTGGATCTCCGTAAAGGAGGCAATCCAAAGCCTGAAAACCCCCTCAGTGTTATAAGGGCTTAATTGCCGGGCTAGTTCTATTACTTTCTCCTTGGAACGTTCGGAAGTGAAAGGGTAGGAATGAAAATGAAGCCCCTCCACATTAACCCCCCGCTTCATGGATAAAAAGGCAGCTACGGGGCTGTCTATGCCTCCCGAGAGCAAAAGAAGCCCTTTGCCCGAGGAGCCGGCGGGCAGCCCGCCTAAGCAGGGGATCACCCGGGAGTAGAGAAAGGCTCCTTCCCTCCGGATCTCAACGTTTAAAACCAGGTCCGGCTTGTGGACATCAACCCGCAACTGGGGGCAGGCGTTCAAAATATGCGCCCCCAGGGCGCTGTTAATTTCCGGCGATATTAAGGGGAACCCCTTATAAGGCCGGCGTGTCTCCACTTTAAAAGTTTGGGCTTCCTGACCTTGGATGACCTGGATGGCCCCTTTTTTAATTTGTTCTAAATCAAGTTCTTTTTTTAAGACCGGGGAGACGGAAACTATTCCAAAGACCCGCTGTAAACGTCGGGAAATCTGTTCCCAGTTGGACTCCGTTCGGATATAAACCCGGCCGAATGTTTTGCCAATCCGGCCGTGGGGAATTCCATCAAGGCTGGAGCGGATGTTTTTTAGTAATAGATCTTCAAAGAACTTGCGATTGCGGCCCTTAAGGCTGAGCTCGCCGTAACGTACTAAAATTATAGGGTACAATCTATATCGCCTCACATATAAATGTTTCTGATTTCCTCTACAGTTTCTTTCAAACTGTAGATCACATAGTGAATTTGGTTTGGGGTAAGCTCGGGGGATAAGCTGATTCTAATTGCACCTAAAATTTCATCTGCCGGCAGGCCGATGCCTTCCAGGACGTGGGACATGCCCCGCCTCCTGGACGAACAGGCAGCCCCCATGGCCACGAAAATTCTTTTCTGTTCCAGAAAATGGACCAGCACCTCGCCGCGCACACCCTTAAAACTCATATTAAGGATATGGGGGGCCCCGTTAGGGTGGTTGTGTATTGAATAATCCTTAATGTCCTTAATGCCTTCCAGCAGTTGCCGGCGCAGCTGCTGCAGGTGTTTTACGTTGGCCTCCCTGTTTTCCGTAACCAGCTGAGCGGCCTTTGTAAACCCAACAATGGCGGGAATATTTTCTGTGCCCGGACGAAGGCCTTTTTCTTGATTTCCCCCGAATAAAAGGGGTTTCAACCGATTCTTACCCCGCTGGTAGAGCAGGCCGGCCCCTTTGGGTCCAAAGATTTTGTGGCCGCTAAAGGTCATTAGATCAACTCCCAGGCTTTGCAGGCTGAGGGGAATGTACCCCAAGGCTTGAACCGCATCTACGTGGAAGAGAATTTTTTGATGGCGATCTTTGTTTTCCGCTTGAATCAGCTCGGCTAGCTCCTGGATGGGGGCGATGGTCCCTATTTCATTATTAACAAACATGATGCTGACCAGTTTTGTTTCGTTTCGAAATAATGTTTTCATTTCCTGAGGGTCGATCTCTCCGCGGCTGCCCACGGTCAGGAAACTAATTTCCCAGCCCAGGGTTTCCAAATATTTAAGCACATTAAGTACTGAAGGATGTTCCAAAGGTGTAGTAATAATATGCCCGGGGTTGCGCGCTAAAAAAGGTATGCGGGCAATACCCTGGAGGGCTAGGTTATTGGCTTCTGTTCCGCTGGAGGTGAAATAAAGTTCGGAGGGATCGGCCTCCAAAAGTTCAGCCAGCTGCCGCCGGCAGCTCTGCATCGTTTTTTCCGCAGCGATGCCTCGTAAATGGGGCGAAGATGGATTACCATACTGGATGGACCAATAGGGCTCCATAGCCTGCACCACCTCTTCGGCAACTGCTGTTGTAGCACTATTGTCCAAATAAATTTCGTTTTGCATGGTGGGACCTCCTCGGATTTATAGCATAGCATTCCTTATTTCTAGTATTGTCTTAGGTTTCCCTCTTTTTCTTGCAAGATGATCTTAGCAGGATTGGATTAGGAAAGTCAAAGTTTCGCCCAAGTAATTTTGCCATTAAGACGGAATTTTCAAATGCCCGCCCTCTAAAAAACTTCCGGGACAATTTAGCCCAGACGGTAGGAAAAAGCCTTCTTTTCCAGAAGTATACAAAGGTAAAAAGAAATGCGTCGGGGATCATTTCCCCGGAGCAGCATTCGTTTAAGCGGGGGGCAGGTAAAGTGTGTCGCAAATTGGCCTTACTCATATTTATTGTGGTGTTTTTATCAGGCTGTGCCGGCTATGAGCGAGTTAAGGTCCCGCCTAAGATCGGGCTGGAGGGGGCCGAGAAGATAGCCATCTTATTTTTTGACAACTATACGGCTGATTCCGCCCTGCCCCGCCAACTGGAGCAGGAACTAAAACATAAGCTTGCCAGACAGTTCCAGATCCTGGAACCGGCCGAGACGGCCTGGGCTTTATCCCGCCTGGGGCTAAGCCGGGGGGATCTGCCCAATTTTAAACAAGCTGTGCGCTTAGGAAAATTGCTAGAAGTAGATGCCCTTCTCGTTGGGGAAGTAACCTCATACTTCGCCCCCATTAGGCAGAGCGCCCCTTATATTTCTAAAACCAGGGTCCTGGACGATGATTCCCGGGAATACCAATGGGAAATTTCGCAAACAACCATTGTCATGGTAGGCTTCACGGGGCGGGTGATCAGCGGCAGGACCGGAAATGTGATTCACTTGGATCGGGCGGAGGGCGAGGCCACCAAAGTCCGCCGGGAATTCTTGGGCAGAAGATGGTATCCGGAGGGCAAAGAGCCGGATCAGTTCTTCCTGCCACGGGTTTCCGAAAGGGATCTTTTTGAGGTGCGGGCATCCGCTTTAAAGCAAGCGGTTGATCAGTTTACGGCTGATCTGTTGCCAACCTGGGCGTGGAGAAAAACCGATCAGTAGAAGGAGCTAGTTTGACTGCGGTCCGTAAAAGTGGTAAACTGAAGCGAAAATAAAATACTCATCAAGAGAGGCGGAGGGACTGGCCCGATGAAGCCC
>JAAYRS010000026.1 GCA_012518645.1 Bacillota bacterium | reverse complement strand
GCCGAAATTGTTCAAAACGGACAGCCAGCCGATCCCGGTCAGGCCGCTGCCTGATACTTTTAGGTAAAATTAGTTTGCGTCCGTGAATTTCCTGAATTCCGTGGCGCAGCATGGGCCCATCAATTTCCTGCAGCAAATCTTTTTGAACAATAATTTCGTAATCAGGGCTAATCCCAATAAAATTGCGATCAAAAGCGGCATGGTGGAGTTTACAAAGAGAAAGCCCGTTGGTGATCAAAGGTTCGCCCTCCAGATCACTGTCCGGTATAATGTGGGCGGCATCTAGAAGTTCTTCATGCCTTAAGCGGCAAAAAGCACATTGGCTGCGGTAGGCTTCTAAAACCCGCAGACGGAAGCTCTTTTGATGCAGTCTCTTTTTAAAAGCGGCGGTTATGTAGCGGCGCCTGGAATCATCTGCCGCAGGGTGAACCCCGGGGCGGATAAATTTCTGATCATCAACAACAACGGAAAAGAATAAGCTTTGGGGATTCTCAGCGACAATAAAGACGGGCCAAGCTGCTAAATACCGGCCGGGAAGGATACCGTGGAAATAGATAAGGGGGATCCCTTTTTGCCTCGCTGTACTTAAACCAACATTATCGGGATGGCGCGGATCCGCGCCCCGGTAGGCATAGTATAAATAGCCGTCTTGGAAGCAATCTCTGTAGGAGCTGCCGGGGACGGTAGTAATGGAAAGGGGTACGGATCGAAAGACTTTCGGTTTCCAAATCCCTTGGGGGCCCAAAAGGGTAACCCGGCGCCCTTGGAAGCGGAAACCCTGTTCTAAAATCTTGCGGGGAAAGACATCGCTAAGTAAAGCCTGCTCCTCCAACCAGCGAAAGGCAGCCATGCGGATTTGTTCTTCTTCTGCCATTGCAGCCACCTCCCTGCCCGCCTTGCCTTTTCCTAATTATCCTATTCTATGTTGAAAGGCCGCTTTCCTTTTGCCGGAAGGAAATGGGGAGAAAAACAGGGCAGAGCTTAACCGCCAACGGGACGCCCAGCGGCGCCGTCGGCGGCAGTATCATTTAAGCCCTTTTAATAATTTCCTCTATAACTGTCCCGTCCGCGCCGTCCATTCTGAAACCAAGTATTTGCGCCAAGGTGGGTGCCAAATCCACCATGGGCCTGGGGTTGGTTACGGTAGCCTTTTTGATTGAAGGGCCGCTGGCAAAAAACGTTGTTACTTCTTCCCGCTCCGGGCTTCCGCCGTGACTGGCGGCACCCACTTTGTGGTCGCCGGGCTGCAAGGTGCCCCAGATGCTGTCGCCCTTGGTATTTTCATCAAAGGCTATCGGCAGTGCGCTTTCCACTATAAAATCGAAATTGCCCGCCAGGCCGTGAGCTTCCTCGGCCTCCGCTGCATCCATTACCAGGCTGAGCTGGATTTCCGCGTCGCTGCGCAGAGTTTCCAGAAACTCTCGGACCCTGGCCATCAGATCCTCATCCTGAGGATCCCTCACTTCAATCAAGGCGCTTAAGCCTGCAGAACGGGAAAAGGCATCAAAGGATATAATTTTCCCGGATTCATCAGTCTTTAAAAAGCCGTTTTTCTCTAGTAACACATTCAAAAGCAGGGCATCGCGGATGTCAGTCTGGCCGTGATCGCCTAAAACAGCGAGGTTAGTGTTTTCCAACGTTCCTTTGCGCCGCAGGCATTCCATGATGGCCCCTAATTCTTGATCATGTTTAAGAAGCTGATCTTTGGTTTTTTGATGATAAACGCCGTAGGTATGGCGGACAGAGTCAAGATCGCACATTTTGACCAGCATTACATCGGGCTGCTCGAAATCTTCTAAGATATCTAAAGCCAAAGCCATTGTGAATAGATCCAAGCTGCGGTCGGGGCCCTTTAAATAACGGCCGTGTTTATGAAAATAGCGTTCCATTAAATTGTCTGTCGCTGTCCCCCGAAGCCATCTTTCCGGCTGGTAGCCCTGGTAGTCAATGGGCACAATCATCGGCATATTAAAATCGTAGTCAGCGGCACCTGAGACAGGCCAAGAAAGCGAACAGGTAGTCAGACCTTCTTCCCGGGCCAAGTCCAAAAGGGTTTCAGCCTTGACATCTTCTTTCATATTGTGCCAGACAACATCCTTTTTGCCTCCTCTTTTTAGGATTTCATTGTGGGCAATCCCGTGGCGGTTAACGTAGGTGCCCGTAAGGATGGAGGTATGGCAGGGATAAGTCAGTGCCGGAAAAACCGGCAGGACCTTTTCCACAAGGGCCCCGTTTTTCAGGATCTTGCCAAAATGCGGCGTTGACCGCAAAAACTCAATATCAGATGCACAAAGCGCATCAACACAAAATACTAATAGTTTATTTTTTTTCGTCATCAATTTTCCTCCCGGTCGTTTTTTTCAGCTTTCCCGGCCTAATTAAGGAAAGCTTTAAAAATAGAGAATTAACCCCAAGGCAGAGGACCCTAAGCAAGGGTCCCTCTTTTTGGGGCGCCGCGGCTGCCAAATATTTTATCCTTTGACACCGCTGTGGGCAATCCCCTCAATTAAATGCTGCTGGGTAAAAAAGAATAAAATCAGCACAGGTGCAATCACAAAGGCGGAAGCCGCCATTAACAAGGGGAAATTTGTCCCCGCTTCCTGGGTGAATGCCAGCAGACCGACTTGAACAGTCCTCATTTTGGTGGATGAAGTAATAATCAGAGGCCATAAAAGGCTGTTCCAGCTGCCTACAAAGGTTAAAAGAGCGATAATCGAAACACTGGCCTTCACTAAAGGCAGGGCAATTTTAAGCAGGTAGGTAAAATGGCCGCAGCCGTCGCAGTAGGCTGCATCCCACATATCCTTGGGCAGCCCCATGAAAGCCTGCCTAAGCATGAAAATGGAAAAGGCGTTGGCCCCAAAGGGAACAGTCAGCGAATAAAAAGTGTCATACCACCCTAAGTGGCGGATAGTAACGAAGTTGGGAATCAAACTTATTTCCACCGGGACCATCATCGTTGCCAGAAACAGAGTGAAGAGTACCTTTTTACCTTTAAAATTGATATGAGAGAAGCTGTACGAGGCCGTGATCGATGAAAACAACACTAAGACAGTAGTCCCCACCGACTGCAGCACGCTGTTAAGAAAATAGCGGCCGAAGGGCGCCGACTCCCAGGCTCTGGAAAAGTTCTCCAAAACCAGTTCCTTCGGTAAAAAAGTAGGGGGAATTGCCGCCGCCTCAGGCGAGGTCTTCAGGGATGTCAAGATCATCCAGACAAAGGGGAACGTCATTACACAAGCACCGCTGAACAAAGCCAGATGGCGCAGGACAACTGTCCACTTAATTTTATACGCTCGCATCATCAGTCCCCCTCACCTAAATAAAACACCCGTCTGCCGGCTACCTTCATCTGCAGAAGCGATAAAAACAAGATGATAAAGAAGAGCAGGATCGCCCCCGCCATAGCATATCCGGTCTGCGTATAGGTAAAAAAGTATTCGAAAATATAAAGTAAGGCCACTCTGGTTGTCCCCAGAGGGTGCCCGCTTGCTCCTGCTCCGCCCCACCCCATGCCAGTCATTACATAGATTAAAGTAATTGATTGAAAAGCGCCGATAGTACCCACAACAGACAAAAACAAAGTTGTAGGCGAGAGAATGGGCAGGATAATGTGGCGGAAAACCCTGAACGAATTGGCCCCATCGATTTTAGCCGCCTCAAACAGCTCTTTTGGAATTTGGGTCAGGCCTCCCAAATAAATGACGGTGTGAAAACCCACATAATGCCAAACAGTGACTATTGAAATTGTCACTAAAGCGAGGCTGGGTCCTTCCAGGCCGAAGGGGATCTTGACCCCTAAAAAGCGGCCGAGCAGGGTGAGAATACCAGTCGGCTCTAGAAGCCATCTGGGTGCACTGCCTCCCAGCATGCGGATTACCCCGTTGATAATACCGGTATTGTAATTAAACACCCATCCCCAAACAACGCCTATGGCCGCTAAAGGGGTAATGTAGGGAGCGAAGTAAGAGAGCCTATACAAGTTTCTGCCTTTGATCTTGCCAAACAAAAGCACGGCAAAGAGCATTCCTAATCCCAATTCCAGAGGAACCGTGGTCAGGACATAATAAAAAGTGTTCAAAAGCGAATCCCACCACTCCGCATCAGCTAAGATCAACTTATAATTCTGCAGGCCCACCATTTTCCCCGGTTTTAAACCCCACTGGTGCAAACTGATAAACCCCCCGTAAACAATGGGAAATAGGTGGAAAGTGAAAAGGATCAAAGCAGCCGGAGCCAGGTAGAGGTAGGGGCGCGCCTTGTCCAGTGCTGCTTTGAATGGGCTGGGGTGAAACGCCTCGCGGCGTTTCACTCCTGCATTATTCTGCATTCCTTGAACCTCCTTAATTTGCCATTAACAAAATACGATTTGTCTTCTGAGCCGCGTCCCTAAGAGCCTGTTCCGGTGTCATCAGACCTAGGGCAACAGCATTAACAGCGTTGGAGATGGCGGAACGAATCTGAGGCCAAGCCACAAAATTCGGCTCCGGCTGAGCAAATTCCAAAGTCTCTAAGCCTACTCTAAGGGCAGCGTTGACTTCCATCTGTTCCTTAATTAGAGGATCTTCAAACGCTGAGTACCGGGTTGGCAAATAACCGCTGACAGCACTCCAGCGGGCCACCTGTTCCGTTTTCCCGATCCACTTTAAGAATTCCCAAGCGGCCCGGCTTTTTTCGTCGTCAACTTGAAAGATGCCGAAAGCGGAACCCCAGACCACCGCGCTCCGTTTTGATCCGGCAGGAATCGGAGCCACGCCTAACTCAAAACGATCGCCAAGATCCGCCTCAATATATGCTTTGGAGACAATGGTGTTGGTTGCTAAAGCAGCTCTTTCGTTAATCAGCTCAAACTGCCAATCAAACCCGTTGGTAATCATGGTGCCGTTATCAACCAGTTCTACCAGGTAATTCATTACTTCTAAACCAATTTCGTCATTAAAGGCCGCTTCGCTGAGATCGTCATTGAACAAACGCCCGCCGTGGCTGCGCAATAGGTTAATAAAGAGAACAACATCCGGTGTCCAGGCATAACCCCAGCGTTCGTTATCTAAGTGCAGGCTGCGGACCACATCATTAAATTCATCCCAGGTTGAGGGTACAGCTAACCCTGCTTCAGCCAGCATTTCCGGATTGTAAAACATAACTTCCAAAGAAATATTAAAAGGCCAAACTACCACAGTATCCCGGCCCTCCAGATCATAGGTGGCAATCTTTAAAGCGGTGGGCACTAAATCAGCCCTGTCTTCCGCCGATAATCCGTTGGGGCCGTCGAAGAAGTTTTCAATGGGCAGTAAAACATCTTCTGCAATATAATTGGCTGCGTACGTTTCTGCTACTTGAGCCAGTTCCGGCGGATCATTGGCAGCTATGGCGGCCATTATTTTTTGATGCAGTGCCGTGGCATCGCCCATAAATTCAGGCCTAACTTCGATCCCGGGATGCTGTGAGTTAAAATCTTCTACCAACTCCTCCAGTGCTGTTCCCAACGGACCGGCCTGTAAATGCCAGAGCCGGAGCACTGTTGGAGAATCGGCCGCGGCCGCGGCTCCAAAGAAAGCTGTCAGCAGAAGAGAAAGAATCCCGATTAAAACGATACTTTTTTTAGACATTTTGATCACCCTTCAATAATGTTTTTTGTAACTGCTGCTAAAGCTGTGCCATCTCTGCGGCGAACAAATCCACCCCCCTTGTCGCTTTGAAAGCTAAGTTCAAATCAAAGTCTTTTTTAAAAAAAGTCCAGTAAACCGGGGCGTTTAGGCCCTTGAATTTAAATACTGGCTCCGGCTATATTTGCGAAATAAAAGCAGCCCCAGGCCGGCTAAAATAATCACAGCAGCCCACAGAAGGCTGAAAGAACGGCGGGCAACCCATCCTAAACCGCTGGAACCCAAAACAACCCCTAGGTC
>JAAYRS010000171.1 GCA_012518645.1 Bacillota bacterium | reverse complement strand
GCTTTGAATCATTAACCCCGCTCGACTTGCATGTATTAAGCACGCCGCCAGCGTTCGTCCTGAGCCAGGATCAAACTCTCCGTAGAAATTTTTAGAAACTAAAGCCGAGGCTCTAGTTTAAATTTTTAGGTTAGTTTGAAACTAGCTTGAAGCTTGAGTGCTCAAACTTCAAAACGATTTCAAATCGTTAACGCACAAACATTTGGCTTTCTTGAAACCGGAAAAATTCCGGATTCAAAATTAGCTGTTCAGTTTTCAAGGTTCTACCGCCGCCCCTTGCGAAACGGCGTATCTATCATAGCATGCCAATGAGAGTTTGTCAATATGCGCTGGGAAGCGCTCTTAGCACATTTCCCAAGGCACGCCGCGATAGCGTTGTTCCTCTTTGCTGCCTCTTTTTTTGGAGGCGGCAAGATGTATACTATCATGAAGGATTATACTCTGTCAACACCCAAATCGATTTTTTTCAAGGAATCTTACTTTAACCATGGAATACTCCATTAAAGGAGGGTTTCTTATGTGCGGGCGATTCACGTTATTTACGCCGCTTAGTCAAATTCTGCCCCGCTTCGGAATTGAGGATGTTCCCTTTGATTATGTTCCCAGCTATAATATTGCACCCACCCAGACCGTCTTTACAATTATCCCAACAGACGGCGGAGCAAAGGGCGCTTTAATGCGCTGGGGCCTAATCCCCGCTTGGCGCCGGGATATGAAGTCTGCCCCCACCATAATTAACGCCAGGGCAGAGACACTTGGTGAAAAGGTCTCATTTAAAGGGCTCGTCAATCATCGGCGCTGTCTAATCATTGCCGATGGGTTCTACGAATGGAAGCAAGTCCAGTCCGCTAAGGTACCTATTTACATTACTATAAGTGCAAGAGGGCCTTTCGCCTTTGCGGGGCTCTGGGATTTGTGGCGGGGCCGAAAAAACCAGCTTGTTTCCAGCTGCACCATTATTACCGGCAAAGCCACCTCATATTTTAGTTCCCTGCACCAACGCATGCCCATAATCCTTACAGAGGAAGAAGAGAAGATCTGGCTTAGCCCTAAATCATTCCAAGAAATCAAACAGGTTTTAATCCCGAAAAAAACAGATAATTTTACCTTTACCCAGGTGAGCTCTTTTGTTAATTCACCGGCTAATAATTCTCCTCAATGCATCCACCCGGCGGGCTAATTACGCTTTTAAAAAAAACCGAAGCGCCACTACCAGCAGGACCCCAGGTACCCCCAGCAGGCCTACAATTAAGGCGGTAATTGGATTAACCCCAACGGCAAAACCCCAGAATCCGCCGACGAAATTTATAACCAGCAAAATTCCTCCTCCAATTACAGCATTAACGATTAGGTTGAAGATAATTTTGAGCGGGATTAATAACAGCCTGCCTAGAAAGTAAAGAAAAAAAACAGCAGCTACGTACGCCACAATTACTAAAAAATCCATGCGGCCTCACCTCGCTTAGGTTCGTCCTCATAGCATCTTATGGTGGTTTCCGTAGGATTATGACTTTTCCCTATTTAAAATATTTCATCCGCCTTAGCCAATACATGTACTTTCGTTCCGCTGCCTGCAGACAAAGAATCGCATGATCCACTAGTTCCGGTTCAACCGCATTATCAAAATAGCTTTGGGCATTCAACCATTCTTGTTTAGCCTTATCAACAGTTTGAGCCAGATCCCCGGGTTCAATTTCCTCCGGTTCACTTAACAACTCCCTTTCTTCATCAAATATGCGGGAGGCTAAGTCCCGCAAGCGCAGGGACAAATTATCCAGCAAAAAAACCACCTCGTTTTAGAAGCAATACTTACCTTAGTATTACTCATCACAAAGCGGTTTATGCTTGAAACAATTTACAGCTCCCGCCGGCCCTCAAGGGCTTTGGAAAGAGTGACTTCATCAACATATTCCAGATCGCTGCCTACCGGCATGCCGTGAGCCATTCTAGTTACCTTCACACCAAGCGGCTTCAGAAGCCGCGCTAAGTACATGGCCGTAGCCTCGCCTTCTACATTCGGATCGGTAGCCAAAACCACTTCCTTTATATCAGGGCTGATCCGGGCTAATAATTCTTTGATCCTCAGTTGGTTAGGGCCGATTCCTTCCAAAGGTGAAATTGCACCATGGAGAACATGGTAGACCCCGTTAAAACTTTTCGTCCTTTCCATTGCAATCACATCACGGGGCTGCTCTACTACACAAATAAAGGTTTTATCCCGTTTTAAATCGCTGCAAATGGAGCAAGGATCTTCCTCAGTCAAATGGAAGCATTGGGAGCAGTACTTGATTTTCCTCTTGGCTTCAACGATGGCTTCAACAAAACTGTTCACCTGCGCAGGTGATTGATCGATAAGGAAAAAAGCCAGCCTCTGTCCGGTTTTAGGGCCTACCCCCGGCAAACGTGTCAATTCTTCGATTAACCGCGCCATGGGTTTAGGATAGCGGAACATTTTAGAACAATCCCGGTGGCATCCCGGGAAGATTGAGGCCGCCGCTCACTTTTTCTATTTCCTCGGTAGACATCTCTTTGGCTTTTTGCAGAGCATCGTTAACAGCAACTAAAATCAGATCTTCTAACATTTCCACATCATGGGGATCCACCGCATCGGGGTTAATACTAATTCCCTGAACTACCTGGTGCCCATTAACTACCACGGTTATTACACCTCCGCCGGCTGTTCCCTCCACCGTTTTACTTTCCAATTCTTCTTGCACTTTGGCTAAATCTTTTTGCATCCGCTGGACTTGACGCATCATTTTCTGCATATTCATGCCCATCAAACACACACCCCCTAAACTTCTTCGGATTTATTCTCCCTTGGCCTTATCAGAACCTCGCCCCCGAAAATCCTTTTGCTGGCTGCAATGAATTCCTCTTCCTGAGGATCTAGTTTTTCCGTTTTGTTTTCTTCCAATTCAAGGGCTGCGGATTCTTCGGCCGCCGCTTCTTCTCTTTGGATGTTAGTATCATTATCCGCAAAAACACACTTAAGGTGCAGAGAGGTACCTAAAAACTTAGACAAAACCCGCTCTGCGGGTTCCCGGTGGTTATCCTGCTCCATACTGGCTTTATGGAACCCCCGATCCCGGGGAAAAGCGACTACCAGGGCATCATCCTCTACTATCAGGGGCGTGCCTTCCCGAAGGAAAGCCTCACACTGCATAAGGCGCTCGCTCTTTAAATTTTGTAAGAATGCCTCCCAATTAGATAAAATATAAGTGGAATATTCCTTTTGATCGCCTTTGGCCGGCCTTGACAAGCCCGCCGAAGAAGTTTCAGGCCTAGTTTTCGACGCTAACTGCTGGGTTTCGGATATTTTAGCAAGTTTTTTCTCCAAAGAGAGTACCTTTTGTTCCAAATCCCCCAAGAAGGGCTTTTCCCGCCCGGAATCCAAAACAATTTTCAAAACTGCTACTTCCAAGGGGATCCGCGGATCCACAGCAAACTTCATTTCCCTCAAGGTTTCCGACAGAACTCGGATAGCCTCAAGTTTTAGCTTTTCTTCCTCCCGGCCGGAGCCGGCAATAATTTCTCGGCGAAAATTAGTGACAACACCGCGGACAAACTGCTGAAGATCTTTTCCCTCGTTATATAATTGATCGATTAATTGCAAGGACTCCACCTTTTGGCCCCGGAGCAGGTAGGAACAAAAAGAAGCAATTAATTCACGGGAGGCTACCCCCAAAACCTCGGTCACAGATAACTCCGTAATATGATCGGTATAAGCAGCACATTTTTCTAAAATGCCCAAAGCATCCCGCATCCCGCCTTCGGCATGTGCAGCCATAAGCTGAAGAGCCCCCTCCTCTACCTGCAGCTGTTCTCCGGCAACTACTGTTTCCAGCCTGGACATAATGTCCGCCGTAGAAAATCTACGAAAATCAAAGCGCTGCACGCGGGATAAAATGGTTAAAGGCAGGCGATGGGGATCAGTAGTGGCGAAAATAAAGACGACATGAGCAGGAGGCTCCTCTAAGGTCTTAAGCAGTGCGTTGAAAGCCTCCGCCGTCAGCATATGAACCTCATCGATAATGTAGACCTTGTAGGCAGCGTTAATTGGTGTAAACTGGACTTGGCTGCGCAGCTCCCGCACATCATCGATACCCCGATTGGAAGCACCATCTATTTCCACAACATTAAGAGAACTTCCCTTGGTAATAGCGGTGCATTCCAAGCAAGACCCGCAAGGTTTAGCTGTGGGCCCGGACCGGCAGTTTAAGCCCTTTGCCAAAAGGCGCGCCGCCGTAGTTTTGCCGGTCCCCCGGGGACCGGCAAATAAATAAGCATGCGTTAAACGCCCGCTGGCTAAACTGTTGACCAGGGTTGTGACTATATGGTCTTGTCCCACAATATCATCAAAGCTCTGCGGCCGCCATTTACGGTACAACGAGACATAACCCACAACAACGCCCCCAAATAATAGTAAGTCTCTCTATGATTCTAGATTCTCGAAGCAAAGTCCTTTCAAAAACAAAGATTCGCTGAAACACAAAAAAATCGTGCACCCATCGTCGAAAATGATCTTCCAGACGATATTCAGGCAGTTAGCTCGAACCAGGCACCCTCGCGGCACATAAGAGTGTCCGCTTACCGCTGCTTCCTTC